>WHTQ01000166.1 GCA_009377645.1 Micromonosporaceae bacterium
GCCTCACGGGCCTGACTGACCTGACGGGCCTGCTCGGCGGCGGCGCGCACGAAGTAGGTGGCCGACCACCGGTCACCCTCGGCCTCATCCAGCTCCCGTTCCGCGGCGCGGCGGGCGGTCTCGGCATCCTCGGCCAGCGCCCAGGCGTCCTCCGCCCGCCGCTCGCACCACGCCCACCGCTCGTGGGCGTCGGCCAGCCGCCGCTCGGCCACCGCCCGCACCTGGCCGCCGACTTCGTCGTCGGCGAGCCGGTCCAGGTGCAACTCGGCGGCGGCCAGCTCCGCCTCGGCCGGGGAGCGGTCCTGCTCGGCGTCGTCGAAGGTCCCCTGCAGATCGGCGGCCAGCCCATCGGCCGCGGCCAACTGCGCCTGCGCCGCGCGCACACGGCCCTCGGCGCCGGCCAGCCGCGCCTCGGCCTCCGCCACCGGCAGTCGCGTTGTCTCGGTTGTCTCGGTCGTGGTCATGACGTTCCTCCTTTGCTGGTCACGGATGCGGTCGTGCTGGTCGTGGTCGTGGTGCCAGGGCGGGCGCTGTCCAGGTCGACGCGGGTCTGCACGCCCGGGTCACATCCCCAGCCCGAGCCCAGGGGACGGCGACGCGCCCCCGTCGGGCCGCGGTCCGGGCTGGACCTGCCGCTGTGCGCGGGTCTGGACCTGCCTGTCGGCCACGGCGGCGGCGCGGTCAAGGAGCCGGGCGAGGTTGCGGGCCGTCTGCGGGGTGTGGAGGCACTCCTCCGTCTCCCACAAGTCGGCCTCGCCGCCCTGGTAGAGCTGGTGGTTCTCCACGATCACGAACGGGCCCGGGATGAGGCCGCCGTCGGCGTCGCGGACGTCGTCGAGGTCGACGCGGACCTTCGTCGAGTTCGACGCCAGAGGGGCGATGTGGAGGCCGTCTTGCAGGTCCGCGAGGCTGGTCGGGGCCTCGTCCTCGGCGGGCGGCTCGGGGCGGGGGCCTTCGCCGTCGCGGAGCCGGTCGGCGATGTCCGCGGCGGCCTCGGCGGCGGTCATCGTCGGGCGGCCTGCCGCGCGCTCCAGCGGCTCGGCGGCCTCCCAGGCCTGCTCCAGGGACAAGGTCATGCTGCGCAGGTAGCCGCGGACGTCCTCGCGGGTCAGAAACACAGGGGCGTCGTCGTCCCACTGCGAGCCGATCCGGTCACCCCGGTCGAGATCCGCTGCGAGGTAGGCGATGGTCCGCTCCAGCCGGCGAAGCGCATCGGTCGGCCACGCCTGCGGCTGCGGTTGGTCCGTCATGCCTGCTCCTCCTGTCAATCCGTGTTGGCCTCATCAGCGCCGGGCCCCACCCGGCAGACACCCGCGGGAAGCAGGTGTTTCGGCCTTTCACATGGCCAACCCGCCGCCAGCGCCGCGGCCGTGCTGTGGATCGCGGCGCAGCTGCCGGTCGCGGGCCCGCCGCCGGGCGGCCTCCTCCCGGGCCAGCCGGGCGATCTCGGCGCGCGCCTGCTCGGCTGGCAGACCCCGCGCCCGGTCCAGCGCGGCGTGCTGGGTCTCGCGGAACCGGCGGGTGTCCTCATCGGCGAACAACCGGCCGGGCACCTCAACCCACCCCCGCCGGGTCGGCGCGGGCGTCCACGTGACCGTTGTCGGTATGCACGGCGGGCGTGGCGCCAACGGCCACGCCGTGCGCGCCACCGGCGCCACCGTCCGCGCCATCGGCGCCATCCGCGACGCCACGAGAGGCGGGAGAACGCTGCCGGTGGTCGGTGAGGACCCGCTGTGCGGTCCGCAGCGAGCAGCCGGTCCGCGTGGCCACGGCCTGGGCGAGCCCCTCGGCGCGGGTGTCGCCGCCATCGGCGACAAAGGCATCAACCGTCCGCCGCGCCCGCCCGGTCAACGTCAACTCGGCAGGCGTGTCCACCAATGCCGCAGGGTCAACCTGCCCGCCACCCGGCGAGCTCTTGGCGCCTCCGACGCCGCTGGCGCCAGCCGCCGCGCCATCGGCGCCATCGATGGCGCGCCTCACGCCACCATCCGTGGAGACCGCGACGTGGGGAGCGACCTGCCGGTCAAGGCCGGCGGCAGCCCGCTCGCCGCGGCCGTGGTGGCGGGCGGAGCGCAGGAACTGGTCGGCGACCAGCTCCAGGGCGCCGAACAGGATCACCGGCGGGGACCCGGCGATGACCTTGGCGAGCAGCCCGCCCGGGCCGCTGGCGACATGCTCGACGTTGACCCACACCGACAGGCCCAGCAGCGCGGCCACGAACAGCCGGGACCTCCAGCTGTGCCGGCCCTCCAGCGCCTGAGCCCACAAGAGTCGCGCAGCCGGCGATGATCCCCCCGTCGATCGCGATCGGCACCAGCCAGCCCATGCCCGCGTTGACCGCACCGACGGCGACGGCGACCTCGGAGATCGCCACAAACGACAACGCGAACACCGTCGCGGCGACCACCAGCACCGAGCCGATCGCCAGCCGGCGCGGCCACACCGGCACAGCGGCCACGGAGGCGGCGTGGGTGGGCGCGGTCATCGCCGCCCACCCCCTCGCGGCCGCGCAGCCTGGCGAGGCTTGGGCTTAGCGGGTGGCCGCTCCCAGCGGCCGGACTCCGACCGGGGCGGCGGGGCCCACGCGCCGCAAACGCAGCGCAGCACGTGCGCCGCCGGACGGAAGTCGTGCACGTGAGCGCTCATGCGGCAGCACCCCGGCGAGCAGCAGGCGCTGCGGCCGCCCGTCCGCAGGGTGCCTCCCTCGCGGCCATCGCCCACGCCGCTGCAGGCGAACAAGCAAGGCCACGCACACGCCGCGCGGCGGGCTGTGTCGTCAGCGTGTCATCAGCCGTCCTGGCACGGCGAGGGGGAGGGGTGCCGGGAGGTTCAGAGGAGGTGCCGCCGCTGGTGAGCGCGTTTTGTGGAGTGCTGCGCGGGTCCTCGTCACCCGGGTTCCAGCCAGGTCCATCTCGCGGTACCCGAGGGCACGCACCGGCCGGCGATCGACTACGACTCGGGTGCATGTTTTCCAGGCTTCGACCTTCGAGCTGGGCCGCGTGTCTCAGACAGGGGAGCATGGCGAGCGGTTCTGGATCAGC
>WHTQ01000193.1 GCA_009377645.1 Micromonosporaceae bacterium
AACTGGTGCGGCTCCCAGTTGCTGCGTTCGCAGCTGTCGAGGGCCTGGCCGGTGGTGTAGACGTCGATCACGTCGGCGGTGGCCGACCAGATCGACTGCCGCTCCTGATCCGCGGCGCGTTGGACGCCGCCGAGGACCATCCGCGCCAGGTCGGCGTCGGCGTCGCCCCGGTCGGCGGCCCACTCCAGGATCAGATCCGCGGTCTCGACGTCGCCTGACAGCACCCAGCCGACCACGTCGCGCATCTGTAACCGCACCGAAGCCGCGGCGTACAGCAAAGGGCCGAGCAGCGCGGCGGCGCGGGAGGTCCAGTGGGACTCGTGGCGGGTGCCCTTGGCCGCCGGCGACGCGCCGACCATGGCGGCGGCGATCCGCTTGGCCGCCCCCCAGTCACCGGCGGCGTCCAGCGGGGACCAGCGCAGCCTGCGGACCCCGTCGGGCAGGTCGGCCTGCCCGGTCGGGTCAAACGCCCACACCGTCCCGTAGCGGGACCGGGCGGGGGCGGTGGCCATCAGCACATCCGGCTTCGTGCTCGTGGACACGACGGCGCCGGGGGCGGTCAGCACCGAGGGGATGACCACACTTGTGGACTTGCCACGCCTGGGCGGGCCCAGGACGAGGACGGCGGACTCGGTGGGGGCGTGCACGATCCCCCCACGGCCGCCAGCGTCTAGGCCGATGAACGCCCCACCTCCGGCCCGCTGCGCCTGGACGCGGACCGCCGCCAACGGGTCGGACTCGTCGAGGCGCAACCGGCCGGCGTGTGCGGCCCGCTTGGCGGAGACTCGGCTGGCGGCCGCGGTGCCGGCGAGCCCGCCCGCCGCGGCCCACCAGGGAACGCCGGCCTGCCAGGCGGCCACCGCGCCGGCGACCAGCCCTGTCCCGCCGGCGGTCCGCGCCGCCGACGCGGCGGCCCTGACCAGCGGCCCGGCCGGCCCACGTACCGGACGGCCGGCATCGCCGGGCAGTGCGGGCAGCCGCGCAGGATTGGTCGCGCTCCGCCGCTCTGGCAGCGCAGGTACAGTCACGTGCGACACCCCCTGGTGTCAGCCCCGCCTGGAGGTCGTTGGCGCGAGTCCAGGCGGGGCACCCCATATCGGTTCGTTACATCGCCATCCCGCCGCCGCGGTCCGTGCGTGCCGGACGCGACCGGGTGTCCTCGAGCGCCTCCAGCAGCTCCACGTCCTGCTGCGCGCCGACGAGCGCTTCCTCGGCGGCCCCCAGCCGCCGGTAGGCGCCGTTGGTCGCCGCGCGCGCCTCGTCCAGCTGCCGGCGGGCTTCCTGGGCCACCTGCCGGCAGCGGCCAACCCGCGCCGCTGCGGCGGCCTGCCGCCGCCCGGCAGCCGCCAGCCGGTCAGCCGCCTGGGTCCGCTGCGGCCGGCCCGGGCGCTCCGCAGCGTGGGCAGCGGCCTGACCGAGCTCGGTGGTGGCGCTCTCGGGCGGGGCTGGCAGGTCCGCTGCCAGGCCGTCGAGCACTTCTTGGACGGCGGCCGAGCGGGCGCTGTGTTCGCTGCGGCGGTGGTGGTCCCGGTACTCCAGGAACAGCCCGATCGCCTGATCGGCAACCTCAGCCGCCGACGGGTGTGGCGGGAAGCTGGACCCTGCGTGCTGGGGGTCGTGCTGGTCACTCATCGCATCGCTCCTCTCACCGGCCAGCCGCCGGTCGGGTC
>WHTQ01000215.1 GCA_009377645.1 Micromonosporaceae bacterium
GCGGTCTGCCACACCTCCTCGAAAAGTGCGGCGGCGAGATGGTGCTCGTCGACATTGGTGAGCTCTCGCACCACGACGCCACTCTTGCGGGCCGCCTCCTCTGCCGTCGCCGCGGCCTCGGCGACCAGCTCCGAACGTGACCGATCCGACACCCCGCTCATAGGTGGGCCTCCCCGGCGAGGATCCGCTGCACCATCCCGTGGAGGAGGGCGGTGCGGTCGCCCATGGCGGAGAGGTCGACCCACTCCCCCTCAGCATGGGCGTTGCCCCCCACCGCACCGAGACCATCAAGGGTGGATATGCCCGCCGATGCCGTGAGGTTGCCATCGGAGGCGCCCCCGACGGCGACACCGTCGAGTGGGGGGAGACCGAGATCGGAGGCGACATGGGTGGCGAGGGCGAACAGCGTCTGCGACGAGGAGGGAGGCATGGGGGGTCGTCGCGGACCGTGCTCGAGCTCGAGGGACGCACCCGGAAGCTGGGGTAGCAGGGCCTCGAGCTGCTCCTCCACCGTGTCGAAGCGGGCCTCGTCGAAGGAGCGGACGTCGATGTAGACCGACGCCGCCCCGGGGACTGTGTTGGAGGTGGTCCCCGCCGCCGACACCGTGGGGGTGAGGGTGGTGTCGGCGGGAAGATCGATGTCGGAGACGGCAACGATCTGGTGGGCCAGCTCGACCCCGGCGTTGACCCCGTTGTGGGGCTCCAACCCGGCGTGGGCGGCCCGCCCCGTCGTGCGCAGGATGTACTGGCGGGTCCCCTTGCGGGCGATCTTGAGGGCGCCCTCCGAGCTGGGCTCGGTCACCAGGGTGGCGTCCACCCCTGACGCCGACTCGACGATGAGATCGGCCGAGGTCGGTGACCCGATCTCCTCGTCACCGGTGACGAGGACCGCCACCCCGTCGAAGGAATCGAGGGCGGCGAGGGCATGGAAGGTCTGCACCAGCCCCGCCTTCATGTCGAAACACCCCGGACCGGTGGCGACGTCGCCGTCCGCCGAGAAGGGCCAACGCGCCAGGGTCCCCAGAGGCCACACCGTGTCGTGGTGGCCCAACAGCAGCACCCGTGGA
>WHTQ01000184.1 GCA_009377645.1 Micromonosporaceae bacterium
ACGAACTCGGCGAGTACGTGGGCGACGACGGGCTGGCGCACGGCGACGTGACCGGCGACCTGGACCTGCATCACGACGCCGCGCAGGTGATCGGAGCGGTCACCCGATCGCCTGGCTACCTGGGGTTGCCGCTGCCCGGCGACGCCGATCAGGAGGTTGACGCCGGCTGGTTGGAACGCCGCGACCGCGACGTGATCGACCGCGGGATCGACCGCCTCGCCAACCACTACGGCGGCCCCTACGCCAGCTCCCAGCAGCACTGGGTGGACCAGGTGCGCGAGCGGGCCGAGCGGGCCGCCGAGGCCACCCGCGGCCATCGGCTGGCCGAGGCGCAACGCATGGCCGAGCGGCTGGCCGAGACCCGCGCCCAGCGGCAAGCCCAGCCCGGACCGCGGCCGGACGGGGCCGCGCCGCCGCCCCCTGAACGCGGGGTCGGGCTGGGGATGTGATTCGGGCATGCAAACCGCGTCGACCTCGACAGCCGCCCGCCCCGGCACCAGCACCACGACCACGACCGGCACGACCGCACCCGTGACCGCAGCAAAGGAGAAACGTCATGACCACGACCGAGACAACCGAGACGACCGAGACAACACGACTGCCGGTGGCGGAGGCCGAGGCGCGGCTGGCCGGCGCCGAGGGCCGTGTGCGCGCGGCGCAGGCGCAGCTGGCCGCGGCCGACGGGCTCGCCAGTGACCTGCAGGGGGTCTTCGACGAGGCCGAGCAGGACCGCTCCGCGGCCGAGGCGGAGCTGGCCGCCGCCGAGCTGCACCTGGACCGGCTCGCCGACACCGACGGGGTGGACGGCCAGGTGCGGGCGGTGGCCGAGCGGCGGCTGGGCGACGCCCAGCAGCGGTGGAGCTGGTGCGAGCGGCGGGCAGAGGACGCCTGGGCGCTCGCGGAGGACGCCGACGCCGCCCGCCGGGCCGCGGAACGGGAGGTGGACGAGGCCGAGGGGGCCCGGTGGTCGGCCACCTACTTCGTGCGCGCCGCCGAGCAGGCCCGGCAGGCCCGTCAGGCCCGTGAGGCCGAGCACGACCGCGCCCACCAGCAGGCCGCGGCCGGGATGGCGATGTGACAGGCCGAAACACCCGCTCCCGGTTGGGGGGTGGGTGTCCGCCGGGTGAGGCCCGGCGCCGACGAGGCCAGGCAACGGAGCGGGACAGGAGGACAGGGTGATGGATGAGCGGTGGACGACGGGCGCGTTGGACCGGCGGCTGTTCGGCGCTGGCCGGGATCTGGGCGGTGAGGCGCGGGCGTTGCAGGTGCCGGTCGAGGATGTGGTGCGCTACGCCCGGGTCCGCCAGATCGTGCTGGCCGCCGGGCGGGACGAGATGACCGCCGCCCAGCTGCGCGCCGCGGGGGTGCCCGGCGAGGACCTCCACGCCTACCTGCGGGTGCTGATGCGCGTTCACCAGCTCCGCACCCGCCCGGACCCGCAGCGGGCGCGGCGGCTGGCGCTGCCCGCCGGCAACCGGCCCCCGGCCGCCGAACCCGACCCGTCTCCGGGCGACGAGCACCCTGAGCACGCGCCCGGGCGGGAGGACGCGGCGCCGCGGGAACCGTCCGCCGCCCCCGGCGGCGGCGGCCGCGCTCAGACTCCCGCCGACACCGGCGAGGCGTCTGCTCAGGCCGCAGCGGGATCGGCCGACGTCGGGGAGGGCGGCGGGCGGGCGTTGTACCAGGGGCAGTGGCTCGGGCTGACCCTGGATCTTGCTGGAGCGGCGGGGCTGCGGGACGCGCTGGAACGCCTCGTCCGCCAGCCCTCGGCCGTGCTGCCCAGGGAGCGGCTGACGATGCGGCTGCCCGACGGGCGGCCCCTCGGCCTGGCGCTGCGCCTCGACCCCACCGGACAAGACCGCGCCGACGGCAAGCCGGGTGTGGATGTGGCCGGGGACTTCGTGTGGGCCGCGGACGCCAACCGGGTCATCGACCTGGCCTGCGCCCCCCTGCGGACCCCTGACCCGGCC
>WHTQ01000102.1 GCA_009377645.1 Micromonosporaceae bacterium
GGCGGTCGAGCGGCTGATGGGGCTGGAGGTCCCGGAGCGGGCGGTCTGGCTGCGGACCGCGCTGGCCGAGCTGAACCGGGTGCTCAACCACCTGATGTTCCTCGGCTCCTACCCGCTGGAGATCGGTGCGATCACGCCGATGTTCTATGCGTTCCGGGAACGGGAGACGCTGCAGGCGGTGCTGGAGGAGGCCAGTGGCGGCCGGATGCACTACATGTTCAACCGGGTCGGCGGGCTGAAGGAGGAGGTGCCGGCCGGCTGGACCGGGCGGGCCCGGGCGGCGATCGGCGAGGTTCGCAGCCGGTTGCCACAGCTGGACCGGCTGATCCGGCGCAACGACATCTTCCTCGCCCGGACGGTCGGCGTCGGCGTCCTGACCGCCGCTCAGGCGGCCGGGTACGGCGCCTCCGGCCCGGTCGCCCGAGCCAGCGGGCTCGACTTCGACCTGCGCCGGGACGAGCCGTACCTGGCCTACGGCGAGCTGGACGTGCCGGTGGTCACCCGCAGCACCGGCGACTGCCACGCTCGGTTCGAGGTGCTGCTGGACCAGGCGTACGTGTCGCTGGACCTGGCGCAGCAGTGTCTGGACCGGGTGGACCGGCTGCGCGGCCCGGTGAACGTGCGGCTGCCGAAGGTGGTCAAGGCACCAGAGGGGCATACGTACGCGTGGACCGAGAACCCGCTCGGGATCAACGGCTACTATCTGGTGTCCCGGGGAGAGAAGACGCCGTGGCGGATGAAGCTGCGGACCGCCTCGTACGCGAACGTGCAGGCCCTGTCGACGGTGATCCCGGGCTGCCTGGTGCCCGACCTGATCGCGGTGCTGGGCTCGATGTTCTTCGTGGTCGGCGACATCGACAAATAGCCCCGGTACGCAGAACTGATCTGGTGTCTACCCTCGGTCCCGCCTGCTCGAGGTGTGACCCATGATGAGATCCACGATCAGGTCCGGCGCACGCAGCGGCAGCATGTGGTCCGCGTCGGGGACACGATGCGGCATCCGGGGATCCGGCCGGCGATGGCGTGGGCACATTGGACGAGCATCGGTGGTCGCGGTCGCCGATCAGCAGGCTGGACGGCGCCGCGATCTCGGCAAGCCGATCGAAGGCCGGCGGGTCCGGTTGTTCGTGGGCGCCGCTCGGCGAGCTTGTCCAGCACCACGCGCAGGTCACCGAGCTGTGTGAAGGGACACTGAGGAGCCGGTGACCGATGATAGCCGCGGACGTCGTATCGGATGGTGCGGGCCTGCTTGCCAAGGCGGTCCACCACCGGTTGCCAGATCCGTGAATCACCCCAGCCGGGATGAAGCAGGACCACCGGCGGCGCCGGCCCCCCGCTATCCTCGGCCCAGACCTCGCCGCCCTCGACCGGGACCACCCGTTCCACCGCCGGGACGCTACGCTAGCGCCAGCGCTCGTCGGACAGCTCGAAGTCGGGCCGGTAGCGGTGGCCGCGCGATTCCCGGACCGGCTCCTCCCAGCTGTCGTTCCAGGACGGTTCACTGCTGGACGCGGGCAGCGCCGGGCGCGAGTAGTCGGGCTCGGGTCCCCGGTCGTTGTCGCTGTGACCGTAGTCGGTGCCCCGGTGGTCGGCGCTCTGGTAGTCAGCTCCCCGGTGGTCGCCGCGCCCGTGGCTGTTGTCGTCTCGGCGCACCGAGGCCCACCGCTCCTCCAGCCGCAGCTCGGTGCCGTGCTCGTCGCTGTGCCGCGCGGCGGCCCGCCGCTGCCCGATCCGCACCTCCCCGGCCGGCTCGTCGTCCCACGGGCGGCGGTGCCGGCGCTCGGGCGGACCGGCCGGTCCGGGGCTGCCGGCCGGCTCGGCCGAGACCGGGTGCCACGGGGCGCTCTCCCCGGTCCACGGCTGCTCGCCGCTCGCGTCGTCGGCCCGGTCATACGGCCGGGGCCGGCGACCGTAGCGCTCGCGCAGCTTCTGGTCGGTCCACGACTCCTCGTACGGCTCGGCGGGACGGCTGCGGGGGGCCGAGCCGGACCAGTCCCGGCTGCCGTAGCCGCCATCGTACCGCCGCCCACCGTCTCCATTGGGCGAGTGCTCGTCCACATAGGTAGACCGGGTGGTGACCTGCACCGTCTCAGTGTGCCGGTAGACCCCACCGGTGGCAGGCTGGGCGGCCGCCCGGCCGCTGGGCGGTGCTCGGTGCGCCTGCGCCGGGTCCTGGTCCCGGTCCTGGTCCTGGTCCCGGGCGCTGCGGCGGCCGGCACGGCGCCTGGTTCCGGCGGCCGGGGCCGAGACCGGCGGGCCCGGGGGGCGGCCGGTCGGGTCCACCGGCTGCGGGGGCGCCGACCGCGGAGCAGCCATCGGCGGCGGGACCGAGTGCGGTGCCCCCAACGGGTGCGAGCCGACCGGCGCGGCGACCGGGTGCGAACCGACCGGAGGACCGACCGGGTGCGAGCCAACCGGGTGCGAGCCGACCGGAGGACCGACCGGGTGTGCGGCCACCGGTTGGCTGGCCACCGGATAGCTGGCCGCCGGCCGCGGCCCGACCGGCGCCGGCACGGCCGAGGGCGGCCCTGCGGCGAACCGGGCCCGCTCGGCCCGCAGCGACTCCACCACCTGCTGCAGCGCACCCATCCGTTCACCGACGGTCTGGTGGGTGGCCCGGGACGCGTTGGCGATGTCCTCGCGTACCTCGGCGCGGAGCCGGTCGAGCTCCTCCAGCAGGGTCTCCTCAAGCTGGAGCCGGACCTGCGTAGGGTCCGGCCGCAGCGCGAACGACAACCCGATCAGCGCCAGTGCCAGCACGCTCAGCAGCGCGCCCGCCCGCAGGCCCCCGTTGCCCAGCAACAGCAACAGCCCAGCAAACGGGGCCAGCCCGAGGCCGGCCCAGAACAGCACCGGAGTCAGCCGTGCACCCCGCCGGGCGTAGTCCGCGTCCTCGTCCGGCATGGCTACAGAGGTTACCGAGAGTTCCTCTGGTTGGGAATGGCTCTCGGTCCCCGATGAGCTGGGACGGCGCCGGTGGTGCGACGGCCCGCGGGCATGGTTCGGGCGGTGGTGCTCCGGCCGAACCATCGCCGCAGTTCCCATCATACTGGACCAAACGAGTCAGACCAGCACGAGACCCTGTCAACAGGGCTGAGTCCGGCGAACCTATCACCGGTCCGCGCACGTGGTTCGCGCCGGCCGAGCTACCGCCGCCACCGGTCGTCGTCCCACGGGTCCGGCGTCCCGGCCACCGGCCGGGCCGGCAGCGCCGAGGACCAGGAGTCGGTGGCCGCCGACGGCCAGCCGCCGGCGCTGGTCGCGGGCGGCTCGGACCCGGCCGTGGCGGCGGTGCTCTCCCAGCGCTCGGACGGCTCCGGCAGCTCGCTTCCGGGGCGCGGCCGACCGAAGGTCTCCACCAGCCGGGTCACCACCAGGCCGGCCGCCACCAGGCCGGCCGCCGTGGCCAGCAGCGCGATCTGCCACCCCTGCTCCTGCTGGTAGCGGTCGAACAACACCAGCGCGGTTACCGCGAGGATGGTGCCGAACACCCCGCCCCGGCGGCCGAACGCGCTGGTGCCGCCGACCAGCGCCGCTCCCAGCCCGATCACCGTCCACTCCAGCCAGTTCACCCCGGCACTGCCCTGGGCGGACCCACCCTCCCCGGCCACCAGCAGCACCCCCGCGACCACCGACAGCGCCATCGACAGGACCAGCGCGCCGCCGGTCAGCAGCGCCGCCAGGCCGCCCCGGCGCCGGGCCGGGTCGGCGGTCGGCCGGAACCGGCCGATCGCCCGGCGCATCGGCTTCACCGTCCCAAGCAGCCCTCCCAGGATGCTGACCGCCGCGACCAGAGCGAACAGGAAGGCCGCCTGCCCGGTCGGGTCGTACTCGCCGGCCACCGGGACCTGCGCCGGTTGCTGCTGCAGCCACACCACCGCTCCGGCCGCGGCCGCCAGAGTGGCCGCCCACCCGGGCACGTGGAAGACCATCACCAGCACCGCCACCGCCAGCCCGAGCAGGACCGCCACCGCCAGCGCGAAGATCGCCGGGGACACCACTCCCCGATCACCGTGCAGCGCAAAGTAGGCCCCGGCGGCGGCCGCCACCGGGCCGATCGCGAGATTCGGCGCACCGGCCCGCAGCGAGACGCCGGCGGCGATCCCGAGCAGCCCGAACCCGGTCGCGTAGGTCAGCAGCAGCGACAGGCTGTCGCCGCGCAGGGCGTCCGGCTGGGCCTGCCAGACCAGGTAGACGAGCGTGACCACCCCTACCAGCAGCAGCACCTCCCAGACCCAGTGCACCGCCAGCCGGTCCCGGCCCGGTTCGCCGGCGGCCGGGTCGTCGAAGATGTCGTCCAGCACCGACCCCGACTCGCCGTAGCCGGCCGCGTACCCGGCCGGCTGGTAGGCCGCGCTGGTAGCGTGCAGATCCGGCTCGTCCCGGAACCCGGTCTGGCCGAGATACCGGGACGGGCCGGCGCTGGCCAGGCCGACCGACTCGGTGGCGTCATCGTCGTGGCGCCCGTATGGCGAGTTGTCGTACGCCATGGCAACGACTCCCTAGTCTCGTGCGCTGAGCCTCGAACCGCTCGAGCTGCGAGGTTGCTACGGCACGCACCGTACCTGCCGGGGCGGCCCGGCGACAGCCCCGCCGTACGGAAACCTCGCATGGTAATGCCGCTACTACCGCTCGTTGTTGGGATGCTGGTCGGTTCCGTCCGGTGTGTCCGGTGGCGGTGACGGCCCGTCCGGCGGCTCGTCTGGCGGCCCGTCCGGCGGCTCCGGCACCCGGCACGCCCGCTCCAGCAGGAGCGCGACGACCATCAACGCGATCGAGGCCAGCAGCCCGCCGGTCGTGGGCGGCAGGTCGGCACCGGCACCCGGCAGCCGCCCCGACTCGACCAGCAGCCACGGCAGGTAACCGGCGTACCACCCGGTGAAGATCGCCCCGGCCAGCGACGACGCCTTGGCCAGCACCGCGTACCGGGCTACCGCCAGCGGCTCCACCGGCTCGCCGCCGGCCCGCCCCCGGCGCCCGGCCGGCACCCGGCCCGGCTGGTGGATGCGGACCCAGAGGTTGCGGGCCACCGCCGCCTCCAGCACCGCGATGCCGCCGATCACCAACACCGGCGGCCAGATCATCGGCGGCAGGTCCTGGTAGAAGTTGCTGATCAGCAGCCAGGCCACCCCGGCCGCCGCCAGCCCGGCGACCACCAGCGTGGCCGGCTCGGTCGGCCGGAGCGCCGGCTGCCGCTCGCGGCCCTCGCTCATACTGTTACTCCCGCTCCGGCCGCTTGACCGCCCGGCTCCGCTGGCGCTCCACCTCGCTGACGGCCCTCGCTCATACTGTTACTCCCGCTCCGGCCGCTTGACCGCCCGGCTCCGCTGGCGCTCCACCTCGCTGACGGCCCTCGCTCATACTGCCGACTCTATCGACAGGTCCGTCCGGGGGCGCAGGTACGCGAGGTCGGTGGCGACCGGGTCGGCCCATAGCAGGTCGGTGAGCGCGCCATGACCCGGCAGCCGGGCGTACGGCTGGATGTCCACCCACGGCCGCAGCACGAAGCCGCGCAGGTGCGCCCGCGGGTGCGGCAGGGTCAGGTCCGGGTGGTCGGAGATCACCGGCTGGTCGGCGGTGTCCCAGACCATGATCACGTCGACGTCCAGGGTGCGCGGGGCGTTCCGCCGGCCCGGGTCCCGCTGCCGGCCGGCGGCCCGCTCCAACTCCCGGGCGACCGCCAGCCAGTGGCGCGGATCGGTGCCGGCGTCGACGGCGAGCACCGCCGCGTTCAGGTACGCCGGGCCGGGCTCGCCGGGCGGCCAGGGCGGCGACTCGTACACCCCGGAGACCACCAGCACCGCGTCGCCGAGCCCGGCCACCGCCGAGTGCAGGAACCCGGACCGGTCGCCCAGGTTGCTGCCCAGCGACAGCAGCGCCCGGGTCACGGAGCCCGGACCCGGCGGCGGGTCACCGCCACATCGGCGAACTCGTGGTCGATCGGCGCGTTCGGCTTGTGCACGGTCACCGTGGCCGCCGCCACCCGGGGGTCGGACAGGCAGACCTCGACCAGCCGGGTCGCCAGCGTCTCGATCAGGTGCACCGGCGGCCCGGTCACCACCGCCACCAACCGTTCCGCCAGCGCGCCGTAGTCCACAGTGTCGGCGAGCCGGTCGGAGCCGGCCGCCGCCGACAGGTCCAGCTCCAGCACCGCGTCCACCACGAACTCCTGCCCCTGGGTGCGCTCGAAGTCGAACACCCCGTGCCAGCCGCGCGCCCGCAGCCCGGTCAGCGTGATCGTGTCGCTCATGCTGTTACTCCCGCTCGGGCCGCTTGACCGCTCGGCTCCGCTGGCGCTCCACCTCGCTGACGGCCCTCGCTCATACTGTTACTCCCGCTCGGGCCGCTTGACCGCTCGGCTCCGCTGGCGCTCCACCTCGCTGACGGCCCTCGCTCATACTGGGCCGGCCAGCCGGGGGGAGCCGGAGGCGCGCCAGACCGCGAGCGCGTCCACCGTCCCGCGTACCTCGTGCACCCGGACCCCCCACACCCCGGCCGCCACCGCCAGCACCGAGGTGGCGACGGTGGCCGCCTCCCGGCCGGCGTTCGGGCGCAGCGTGCCGTCCGGGCCGGCCAGCAGCCGGCCGAGGTAGTTCTTCCGGCTGGCTCCGATCATCACCGGGTAGCCGATCGCCAGGATCTCGTCGATCCGCCGGGTGAGCGCCCAGTTGTGCTCGGCGGTCTTGGCGAAGCCCAGCCCCGGGTCGACCACGATCCGGTCCGGCGCGATCCCGGCCGCCAGCGCCTCGTCCACCCGCGCCCGCAGCTCGTCGCGCACGTCGGAGACCACGTCGCCGTACTCGGCCAGCTCCGCCATCCGGCGGGAGTGGCCGCGCCAATGCATGATCACGTACGGGCAGCCGGCGCCGGCTACCAGCTTGGTCATCACCGGGTCGGCCAGCCCACCGGAGACGTCGTTGACCACCGCCGCCCCGGCCTCCAGGGCGGCCGCCGCGACCGCCGCCCGGGTGGTGTCCACGCTCAGCGGTACCCCGGCGGCGGCGAGCTCGCGGATCACCGGCAGCACCCGGGCGGTCTCGGTCTCCGCGTCCACCCGGTCGGCACCGGGGCGGGTGGACTCGCCACCGACGTCGATCAGGTCGGCGCCCTGCGCGTACAGCTCGGCCGCGTGCGCCACCGCCGCCGCCCGGTCGGCGTACCGGCCGCCGTCGGAGAACGAGTCCGGCGTGACGTTGAGCACCCCCATCACCACCGGCCCGGCACCCACCGTGAAGAGCTCCCCCACGCTATGGACGGTACTACGGCAGATAGAGCGTCAGGATGTCGCCGCGCACGGCCGGGAACAGGGTGGACAGCAGCGGCTCACCGCGCTCGGTCAGCAGTGCGGCGATCTGAGGTCGGAGGGTCCGGCGTCCACAGCACCAGCCCGCCGGGGAGGGTCTCGGTCATCTGGCGAATGTGACAGGGTGCGGGTGAGGAGGAGGTGGCCGGTGACCGGCGGTTTTCAGGTGGCGGTGTGCGGGCCGGCCCGGTGCACGGCGGCGCAGGCGAAGCAGGCCCGCCGGGTCGGGGAGCTGCTGGCCGCCCGCGGGGTGACGGTGCTGTGCGGCGGGGGGCCCGGGGTGATGGCGGCGGTGGCCGCCGGCGCCCGGGCCGCCGGGGGTGTGGTGGTCGGGGTCCTGCCCGGTGCCGACCGCGACGACGCCAGCCCGGACCTGGCGGTGGCCGTCGTCACCAACCAGGGCCAGGCGCGCAACGCCATCCTGGTGCAGTCGGCCGACGCCGTGATCGCGGTCGGCGGCTCCTGGGGCACGCTGTCCGAGGTGGCGCTGGCGATGCGCCGCGGCGGCGTACCGGTGGTCAGCCTCGACGGCTGGCGGGTGCTGGACCAGGCCGGCGACCCGGTGCCCGGGCTCCAGCTCGCCACCTCCCCCGAGCAGGCAGTCGCGCTCGCCTGCAGCCGGTCCGGCTGATAGCGCCGGCACATCCCGCCCCACCTCGGCCTCGCACAGCCACCTATGCGGCACCGGCAGGCTTGGGCACCCCTATGCGTCCGCTCCCGCACGAGGCTGGAGCTGCCAGAGGGCGCTCACCGGTATGGCCCGCAGCTTCGGGCCGAATGGCAGCGTCGAGCCGCCGGTATAGAGCACGATCCCGAGCCGGAAGTCGTCACCCAGCCGCTCGGCCAGGTGCCGTAGGCCACGGAAGTCCTCGGCTCGCACGGTTGAGGCTGCCTTCACCTCGATCGCCACTACCTGGCCGCGCCGGTTCTCCAGTACGAGATCAACCTCGGTCTTGTTCCGGTCCCGGTAGTGATACAGCTCGGTGCGCTCCGCCGACCAGCTGAGCTGCCGGGACACCTCGGAGAGCTGCCTGCTCGCCCGCCACGGCCCGGACCAGGGTGCTCTTGCCGGCCTGGCGGGCCCCGTTCACCAGCACCACCCGAGTGTCGGCGAGTGCCTCCCGCACCGCCTGCGCAGCGCGTCGCGGGATGATGGGAGTCGGCATCGCTTCACGCTACCACGACGCTTTCGATCCGCGGGGTTGTTGGCTTTCGATCTGCGACACTATAGCCTTTCGGAACTCGGTAGCATCACCTCCGCTCTGCGGCAGCGAAGAGCGGAGGTTGGGGTGGCTAGCCGGTGGCATACATCATCAGCCGCCGGGCTGGCAGACTGGCGGGCATGGGTGGACCACGGTTCCCGTACCAGGACCTGCCGGAGTTCCTGACCGCGCTGGAGGGCGCCGGCGAGCTGCACCGGGTCACCGTGCCGGCCGACCCGGACCTGGAGATCAGCGAGATCGTCACCCGCACCATCCGGGCCGGCGGCCCGGCGCTGCTGTTCGAGCGGCCCACCCGGGGCAGCATGCCGCTGGCGATCAACCTGTTCGGCAGCCGCCGCCGGATGGCGATGGCGCTCGGGGTCGAGGACGTGGACGAGATCGGGGCCCGGATCGGGGAGCTGGTCAAGCCGGAGCTGCCGGTCGGCTGGTCCGGCATCCGGGAGGGGCTGGGCAAGGTGCTGCAGCTGCGGTCGGTGCCCCCGAAGAAGGTCCGCACCGCCCCGTGCCAGCAGGTGGTGTACCGAGGCTCTGAAGTAGACCTGGGTCGGTTGCCGGCGTTGCGCACCTGGCCCGACGACGGCGGGACGTTCCACAACTACGGGCTGACCCACACCGTGCACCCGGAGACCGGTAAGCGCAACCTCGGGCTCTACCGGCTGCAGCAGCACTCGCCGGACACGCTCGGCATGCACTGGCAGATCCACAAGGACTCGACCGCGCATCACGCGGTGGCCGAGCGGCTCGGGCAGCGGCTGCCGGTGGCGGTGGCGTTCGGCTGCGACCCGGTCGTCTCCTACGCCGCCTCCGCCCCGCTGCCGTCCGATATCGACGAATACCTGTTCGCCGGGTTCCTTCGCGGGGAGCGGGTGGAGATGGTGGACTGCCTGACCGTGCCGCTGCGGGTGCCGGCACACGCGCAGGTGGTGCTGGAGGGCTACGTCGAGCCGGGGGAACGGGCGCCGGAAGGTCCGTTCGGCGACCACACCGGCTTCTACACCCCGGTCGAGCCGTTCCCGGTGCTGCACGTGGAGTGCATGACCACCCAGCGCGACCCGGTCTACCACACGATCGTCACGTCCAAGCCACCGCAGGAGGACGGCCCGATCGGGCACGCCACCGAGCGGATCTTCCGGCCGTTGCTCAGGCTGCTGGTGCCGGACATTGTGGACTACTCGATGCCGGAGCCGGGCGTGTTCCACAACTGTGTGATCGTCTCGATCCGGAAGCGCTACCCGAAGCACGCCCAGAAGGTGATGAACGCGATCTGGGGTGCCCACCTGCTGTCGCTGGCGAAGCTGATCGTGGTGGTGGACGACGACTGCGACGTGCACGACTACTACGAGGTGGCGTTCCGGGCCTTCGGCAATGTGGACTACGCCCACGACCTGCTGCTGACCCAGGGGCCGGTGGACCACCTCGACCACGCGTCCTACCAACAGTTCTGGGGTGGCAAGGCGGGCATCGACACGACCCGTAAGCTGCCCACCGAGGGGTACGGGCGGGGCTGGCCGGACGCGGCGGTCATGTCCGACGAGGTCCGGGCGCTGGTGGACCGCCGCTGGCCGGAGTACGGGCTGTGACCACGTCGCTGTCCCGCCCCCGGCCGGTGCGGGCGTTCCTGCGGCTGGTGGCGATCCAGCACTCGGTGTTCGCGCTCCCGTTCGCCTACCTGTCGGCGCTGACCGCGATGCGCGTGACCGGGGTCGGGGTGCGCTGGGACGACCTGGTGCTGGTGACGGTCGCTATGGTGGGGGCACGGACGTTCGCGATGGCCGCGAACCGGATCATCGACCGGCGCGTCGACGCCCGCAACCCGCGTACCGCCGGGCGGGAGCTGGTGACCGGGGCGATGAGCCTCCGCACCGCCGGGGCCGGCGCGGTGGTGGCGTTGCTGGTGTTCCTGGGCGCGGCGGCCGCACTGAACCCGCTGTGTGCCGCGCTCGCCCCGCTCGCGGTGGCGCCGCTAGTGGTCTACCCGTACGCGAAGCGGTTCACCGACTGGCCACATGCGATCCTGGCGCTGGCCCAGGCGGTCGGGCCGGTGGGCGGGTGGCTGGCGGTGACCGGTACGTTCGCCGGGTCCGGCCCGGCCTGGCTGCTGGGCGCCGCGGTCGGGCTGTGGATCGGTGGCTTCGACCTGATCTACGCATCCCAGGACGCCACAGTGGACCGGGAGATCGGGGTGCGGAGCGTGCCGGCCCGGTTCGGGGTCCGGTTCGCGCTGCGCGCGGCGGCCGGCGCGCACGTGGTGACGTTCGCCCTGTTCGGGTGGTACGGGGCGCTGACCGGCTTCGGCCCGCTGTGGTGGGTCGGGATGGCGCTGGCGGCGGTGGCGTTCGGCTACGAGCACTCGATCGTCAAGCCGGACGACCTGTCCAGGGTGAACCGGGCGTTCTTCACCGCGAACGGGTTCGTGGGCGTGGTTCTGTTCGGGTTCGCGGTGCTGGACCTGGTGCTGCGATGAGCGACCGGCGGCCGTGGATCGTCGGGGTGACCGGAGCGTCCGGCACGCCGTACGCGGCGGCGGTGCTGCGCGGGCTGCTCGACGCCGGGGACCCGGTCGACCTGGTGGTGTCCCGGGCGGCCCGGCTGACGCTGCTGGACGAGACCGGCCGCCCGTTCCGGGACGGGCACTGGCGGGCGGACCTGGCCGGCTGGCTGGGCCGGGACCTGGCCGGGACCGGCGACGACCTGCGGCACTGGCCGGCCGGCGACCTGGCAGCCGGGCCGTCGTCAGGGTCCTACCCGGCGCGCGGGATGGTGGTGGTGCCGGCCAGCACCGCCGCCTGCGCCGGGATCGCGCTCGGCCTGTCCAAGGATCTGCTGCAGCGGGCGGCCGAGGTCTGCCTCAAGGAGCGCCGCCGGGTGGTGCTCGTGCCGCGGGAGACCCCGGTCACCCGGGGTCATCTGGAGCACCTGATCGCGCTGCACGACACCGGTGCGGTGGTGCTGCCGGCCAGCCCGGGCTTCTACGGTGCCGGGGCGGCCGCCACCGCCGGGCAGCTGGTCGATTTCGTGGCCGGAAAGGCGCTCGACGCGCTCGGGGTGCCGCACAACCTGTTCCGCCGATGGTCCGGCCAGCTCGGCGAGGCCCGGGGCGGCAGCTAGCTGGGCTCGCCCAGCTTCTCCAGCTCCCCCTCGAGCAGGGCCCGCACCTCGGACTCGCGGAACCGCCGGTGGCCACCCGGCGTCCGGATGCTGCCGATCCGACCGGCAGCCGCCCAGCGGGTAACAGTCTTCGGGTCGACGCGGAACAGTGCGGCCACCTCACCCGGCGTCAGCAGACGATCTCCCGTCTCCACGTCCCCTCCTCGTGTCGTGGAAGTCGCCGAACCTCCGGCCTGCGAATAGGGATGCAAGCCCATTACATCACCCTCAGCGTGGCATGTCCTGAAAACGAATGGAACATGCTACTTGAGAAGTTCGCGATACCGGAAGCTTTGCGAGCCATACTCATATTTTGCCCCAGATTACACTCGCCGGCCTGGGAACCCCAAAACCACCTCCGGCTGGCTCAAATACTGACCAATCAGACCACCCGATTCGGCCCGTCAGGCGACTTCCCGTCAATCACGGCGGAACCGGGCGAGGCGCTCCGCCGAGCCGCGATGGCCGGGTGGCCGCCGTACCGTCACCGGCCGGGTGGCCGGCACCCCGTACCCGCGGATCACCTAGGGTCGGGTGGCGATGGACGCCACCGACCTCCGGATCGTCGACCTGCTGCGCGGCAACGCCCGGCTGCCGTACGCCGAGCTGGCCCGGCAGGTCGGGCTGTCCGCCCCGTCGGTGCACGAGCGGGTCGGCAAGCTGGAGGCCGCGGGCGTGATCCGGGGCTACCGGGCGGACGTCCCGCCGGAGACGATCGGGCTCGGGGTCACCGCCCTAATCGGGATCGTGCAGCAGGCCGAGACCGAGATCGACGACGTGGTGACCGCGCTGGGGGCGCTGCCCGAGATCGAGTCCTGTTACTTCCTGGCCGGCGAGGAGTCGTTCCTGCTGAAGGTACGGGTGGGCACGATGGCCGAGCTGGAGCAGCTGATCGTCCGGCTCAACCGGACCCGGGGAGTGGCCCGGACCCGTACCACCGTGGCCCTGTCCACCAAGTGGGAGGGCCGGCCCCAACCCGCCCGTTAGCCGGCCGCGAACCGGCGCAGCAGGTCCGGGGCGAGGTTCCCGCCGGTCACCACGGCCACCGTCCGGCCGCCGGGCAGCTCGCCGCGGTGGTGCCGGTACCCGGCGGCCGCCACCGCCCCGCTCGGCTCGACCACCAGCCGGGCCTCCCGCAGCATCGCCTCGGCGGTGTCGAGGATCTCCTCCTCGGTGACCGTGATGATGCCGTCCAGCCGGGCCTGCAGGTGCGCCAGGGTCAGCTCGGAGACCTGGGTCCGCAGACCGTCGGCGACCGTCCGGTAGGTCCGCTCGACCGGCCACACCCGTACCGCCCCGGCCGCCAGCGACTCCTGGGCGTCGGCCGCCAGCGCCGGCTCGACCCCGATCACCGCCGCCCCCGGGTGCCGGGCCTTGATCGCGGTGGCCACCCCGGACGCCAGCCCGCCACCCCCGACCGGTACGAGCACCAGGTCCACGGCCAGGTCGTCGGCGATCTCCAACCCGACCGTGCCCTGCCCGGCGATCACGTCCCGGTGGTCGAACGGCGGGATCATGGCCAGCCCCCGGTCGGCGGCGACCGCCTCGGCCGCCGTCTGCCGGTCGGCCGCCGGTACGAGCACCACCTCCGCGCCCAGCGCCCGGGTCGCCTCGATCTTGTGTGGCCCGGCCACGTCCGGCATCACCACCACACAGGGCACGCCGTGGCTGCGGGCCGCGTACGCCACCGCCTGGCCGTGGTTGCCCGACGACTGGGTCACCACGCCGGCCGCCCGCCGGGACGCCGGCAGCCGGGCCACCGCGTTACTGGCGCCGCGCAGCTTGAACGCACCGGTCGGCTGCAGGTTCTCCGGCTTCAGCCACAGCTCGGGCGACCAGGGGCTGGGCAGCAGCGGGGTCCGCACCACCATCGCCCGGATCGTGTCGGCCGCTTCCTGTACGTCATCTAGCTCCACCAGCTCCACGCCGCACACCTTAGGCACCGCCGGTCCCGCCAGCACCGGCCAATCAACGATCACTGGCCTTTCGAGGCTGCGAGTCTTCGATGTAGCGGGGTCGGGCGACGGCCAAGCCGGCGAGGGTCTGCACCCCGATCACGCCGATCATCAGGGTCAGCGGCACCGTCCAGCCGCCGGTCGACCCGTAGAGCACCCCGACCAGCAAAGGGCCGAGGCCGGCCACCAGGTAGCCGGTGCTCTGTGCGAAGGCGGACAGGGCGACGGTGCCCTCCGGGGTCCGCGCCCGGAGCCCGAGCATGGTCAGCGCGAGCGGGAAGGTCGCCTGCCCGACCGCCACCAGCAGCACCCACAGCATCGGCGCGGCGGCCGGGGCCAGCGCCAGCCCGAGGTAGGCGGCGACGCTGGCCGTGGCCAGCCCGGCGATCAGGAGGCGCAGGTCCGGCAGGCGGATGGCGAGGCTGGGCATCAGGAACGCCACCGGTACGCCGACCGCGGTGACCGCGGCGAGCAGCAGGCCGGCGGTGGCCGGGGTGAACCCGGCGTCCCGGAACAGCTGCGCGAGCCAGCCCATCAGGGCGTACGCGCCCAGCGACTGGCTGCCGAAGAAGATCGCCATGGCCCAGCCCAGCCTGGTACGGCCCGGCCGTACCCGGGCCCGCCGGCCGGTGTCGCCCGCCAGCGGCAGCGGCCCGGCACTGGCCCGGGTGCCGGCGCGGCGTATCCCGGCCGGCAGCCACGGGAGCGCGGCGACGACTGCCAGCACCGCCCAGGCGCCGATGCCGAGCCGCCAGGAGCCGGTGGCCTGCGCGACCGGCACGGAAGCGGCCGCCGCGGCCGAGGTACCGAAGATCATGGTCATCGTGTACGCCCCGGTGACCAGCCCGATCCGGTCCGGGAAGTGCTGCTTGACAAGTGCCGGGAGCAGCACGTTGGCGACCGCGATGCCAGACAGTGCCAGGGCGCTGCAGACCAGGAACAGCAGCGCCGAACCGGCCAGTGCCCGCGCCACCTGACCGGCGGCGAGCAGCAGCATCGCCAGCAGCAGGATCCGGGCCGGCGACAGCCGGCGGACCAGCCATGGGGTGACGCTGCCGGCGGCCGCGAAGCTGAGGGTGGGCAGCATGGTGACCACACCGGCGAGGCTGCCGGACATCCCCACCCCGGCACTGACCTCGGCCAGCAACGCGCCGAGGCTGGTGACCGCGGCCCGCAGGTTCAGCGCGACCAGCACCACCCCGAGCAGGATCAACAGGACCGGCCGGCGCGGGCTCGGCGCCGGCGCGGACCCCTGGAGGACAGACCGCGCCGGCGCCACCGCCAGGCGATCCAGGTCAGCGCCGGGAGGATCCCGGCGCCGGCCGGCGGGGCGGGGCACCGCCGGAGAGTGGTCGACGGTGGCATCCGCGTCGGGATCGCTTACCGGCGCCACACATCCAGCATATTCGGCTGAACCGCCACTTCCCCGAACCGTGAGCGACGCCACTGCCCGACCGGACCCGGCTCACCGGGCCTTTAACTCAGATCTGGCTGGGTTTGAGGGGGAGCTCCCGACCGTGGTAGCGGGGTGGGTCGACGCCGGGCGGGAGAGCGTCGACACGCAGCCGCCCGGCGAGCTCGGGCAGGAACCGGTCCAGCGCCCGGACCGTCCCGTTGCGCTGCCCGCCGCCGTCGTGCAGCAGGACGATCTCGCCGGCTCCGGTGTCGGCGGTGACGGCGTCGGCGATCTGCCGGGCACCGGGCTGGCTCCAGTCCTGCGGATCCACCGCCCAGTGCAGCGATGACATGCCCAGCTCCTCGGCGACCTCGACCACCCGCCGGGTCCACGCGCCACCCGGCTGCCGGTAGTAGGACACCCGGGCTCCGGGGGCGGCCGCCTGGATCGCGACGTTGGTCCGATGCAGGTCCGCCCGGATCGCGGCCCGCGGACGGCTGCCGAGCCCCACGTCGTGGCCCCAGGAGTGGTTGCAGATGGTGTGGCCGTCCGCGCCGATCTGCCGGACCAGGTCCGGGTACGCCGATACCAGCTCACCGACCACACAGAAGGTAGCCTTCACGCCGTACGTACGCAGCAGCTCCAGGACCTCCGGGGTCCAGCGCGGGTCCGGACCGTCGTCGAATGTGAGCGCCACGAACGGTTGCCCGGTGGTGCGCAGGGTGCCGTGCGGGCCGCTGCCGGTCATCGGCAGGGGCGGCTTCCCGGGTCCGGTGAAAGGCTGCTGGACGCTGACCGGGAGGGCCGGCACACCGGCCGGCGGTACGGGCGCCGGAACGGGCGGAACAGCCGGGGCGGCGGCGGCCGCGGGCGGATCCGCTGCCGGGAGCGCGGGGGCGGCCGCACCCGGCGCACCGGTCGCGGCACTGGCGGGGTTGGGTTCGGCCGCCGGGCCGGTGGCTCTGCCGAGCAGATGACCGGCGCCGTACAAGCCGACCAAGATCGCTATGGCGGTGGCGCCGACCGCCAGCCGACTCCTGCCCTCGTTCTCCACCCTGATCCCCCGGACGAACCTATTTGTCCCGTGGAGGTCAGGAGTATCACACTTTCAGAGTGTTTCTCCGGAGATTGTCGGAACCTGTCGGATGCACGGTTCCGAGGCGGTGGTCAGGCGGTCTGGACGTCGGCCAGGATGACGCTGACGTTGTCCGGTGCTCCGGCGGCCAGCGCGAGCTGGACCAGCTGCTGCGCGCACGCCTGCAGATCGCGCTGCTCCCGCAGCGTCTGCGCGATCGCGGCGTCCTCGACGTAGTCGCTCAGCCCGTCGCTGCAGAGCAGGTAGCGATCCCCCGCACGGGCCGGCACCTGGCCGAAGGTCGGGGTGATCCCGGCACCGTGCACGGCCTGGGTGACCAGCGCCCGCTGCGGGTGCGCGCGGGCCTCGTCCCGCGAGATCACGCCCTTGTCCACCAGCCCCTGGACGTACGTGTCGTCGCGGGTCAGCTGGGTCAGCTCGCCATCCCGCCACGCGTACGCCCGGGAGTCGCCGACGTGGACCAGGTCGAGCCGGTCGCCGTCGGTGAGCATCGCGGTCAGGGTGGTTCCCATCCCGTCCAGGCGCGGGTCCGCCTCGATCGCCTCGCGGATCCCCCGGTTGGCGGCGTCGACCGCACTCCGCAGGGCCGCGGCCGGGTCGTCCGGATCCGGACCGGTGTCGAGGGCCGACAGCGCCCGGATCACGATGGCGCTCGCCACCTCACCGGAGGGCCCACCCCCGACCCCGTCGGCGACCGCCACCAGCCGCGACCCGGCGTGCACGGCATCCTCGTTGTTCTCCCGGGCCTTGCCCCGGTCACTGACCGCCACCGTCCGGAGGATCACGCTCATGACAGGCAGTCTGCCGGATGCCCGCCACCTCGTCTGTACCCAGTGGTACGGAACGGCTCGTCCCTCCGGCCAACCCGGCTGGACCCAGCCGGTCAGCGGCTCAGTCGCTGGTAGCGGCGCACCGCCAGCGGAGCGAACAGCCCGACCAGCAGCAGCGGCCACCCGACCGCTAGCAGCAGCGGATGCTGGGCCGGCCAGGAGTCCCCGCCGATCCCCGGGTTCCCGAACAGCTCCCGGCTGGCCGCCACGGTGGCCGACAGCGGGTTCCACTCCGAGACCGTCCCGAGCCAGCCGGGCATCAGGTCCGGTGCCACGAACACGTTCGAGATCGCGGTCAGCGGGAACGCGGCCGGGAACACGATCACCCCGACCGTGTCCGGGTTGCGCACCACCAGCCCCAGGTAGATGCCCACCCAGGTCAGCGCGAACCGCAGCCACAGGATCAGACCCACCGCCAGCAGCGCCTCGCCCGGGCTGTGCCGCCACTGCCAGCCCACCAGCAGCCCGCACCCGACCAGCGTGGTCAGCTCCAGCAACGCCCGGAGCAGGTCGGCGGCGCTCCGCCCGGTCAACAGCGCCGACCGGGCGACCGGCATCGACCGGAACCGGTCCACCACTCCCCGGTGGGCGTCCAGCGACACGCTGGTCGCGGTCGCACCCAGCCCGTACAGCATGGTCATCACGAACACGCCGGGGAGCAGGAACTCCCGGTAACCACCGCCGCCCGGCACCGCCATGCCGCTGCCGAACACGTACCCGAACACCAGCACGAACATGATCGGCAGGGAGAAGTAGAGCACGATCTCCTCCGGCGCCCGCACCACATGCGCCAGGTACCGCCGGGTCATGGTCAACCCGTCGGCCACCGCCCGGCGCAACCTCGCCACCGAGGTACGCGGCAGCGGCGGCGCCACCGGCCCGTCCCAGGTCACTCTCATCGGGGCACCTCCTCGGTGTGGTGGCCGGTCAGGTGCAGGAACGCCTCGTCTAGGGTCAATACCGGTAACTTAAGGGCATACCGGTCGTTGATTGTGGTGTGCCGCGTGCTGGTCAGGTCAAGTCGGGTGAGCGTTTGTCGGATCGCATCGCGATCGGGGTGTTGACGGCGGCGTTTCCGCCCTCGCTTGTA
>WHTQ01000178.1 GCA_009377645.1 Micromonosporaceae bacterium
CGGTGGCGCCGCCCGGCGGATCGCTGGAGACGAGCCGGGCGTGTGCGGACGCGGGGCCCGCAAGGGTCGCGACGAGGACCAGTGCGGCCGCTGCGAGGACGAAGGCTCGGCTCATGGTGTCACTCCGGAGGCGTGGGCGCCAGAGGTGGCGGGAGCATCCGGCAGTGGTTCCCGGCCGAACCAGGCCGCCGTACCGGCGGAGACGATCACGGCCAGGTTGGCCGCCACGACGGCTCGGCTGAACGCCACAGGCAGGACCGTGGCGACCTGCGAGGACGTCAGCGTGGCGAGATGGGTCAGCCCGATCCCGAGGGCGAGCGCGCCGCCCCCGGCTCCGACCGCGATGGCTGCTCCGTCACCGCCGCGCCAGCCCTTGACCGCGCCGAATGCGGCGATGACGATGAAGATGGCGGATTGGGCGAACGCCACGATGTTCTGGGTCAGCGTGGCGGGGACCGCGAACACGTCATCGACGGTGTGGACGGCATCGATGACCACGATCACCGCGATCACCACCGCGGCGGCGCGCAGCCACGCGCGGCGGCGGGCGGCGCCCGCCGGCCGGCGCAGCGCCACCAGCAGCGGCGCGGAGGTAACTGCGAGCGCGGCCACGAGCCAGGGCGACCAGGTGGGCGGGGGTACCCATCGCAGTTGGCCGGTGACCGCGAGCGTGCGACCGTCCAGGGTGAACGGGACGGTCCAGTCCTGCACCACCGTCTCCACGGCCGGGTCGGCTTTGACCTGCGGCGGCAGGGTGGCCGCCATCCAGTGGATGCGGTGGTCGTGCCAGGCGTGCACCGGCTCGTCGGCGACCTTGACCCATTCGGGATCCGTGCCGGCCGACACGCCGTCGGGCACCGCGGTCTGGGCGTAGCGGTCCGCGTTCAAGTACACCGCCGGGGAGTTGCGGTTCTCCCACACGCCCTGGGGGCCGACCCGCAGGTACGGCTCGCCGTCGTAGCCGGGGACCAGCAGCTCTTGTCCGCTGTCATTGGCGACCTGAAGCAGCGCATCGTTGGCCAGCACCCGCCAGGTCACGGCCGGCGGGTCGGTGAGTGACCCCACGGGATTGCGGTCGGCGTCGGCGGTGGCGAGCCCCTGGACAGCGCTGGCGAAGTTGGTGGCGTCCGAGCCGCCGCTGCCGTGGGCCAGCGCAGGCGCCGCCGGCAGCAGTAACACCGCGACGACAGCCGTCATGATCACCGCGAGGCGTCGGCACATCATTGGTGCCCTTTCATCTTGTGACTGGTGGTGTTGCGGTTGCGACGTTCCCCTGACTGGGATTCGCCGGCTCCTGGGGTGGCGTCGAGGAGGTCTTGCATGGCGGCGATCTCGCTGGTTTGGGAGGCGACCATGGCCTTGGCGAGGCGGCGGACCTCGGGGCGTCGGGTGTGTTCCAGCACCGCCTCGGCCATCGCCACGCCGGCCCGATGGTGGTCGATCATCAGCTGCAGGAACCGCCGGTCCGCGGCTGGTCCGGCCAAGTCGGCGAGTTCGTTGAGCTGCTGGCGGGTGGCCATGCCGGGCATCGGACCGTCCGTGGGCATGCCCATCCACGCCATCGGCGGCCGGCCGCCCGACATCGGCAGCCCCCAGCTGTCCAGCCAGCCTTGCATGCGGCCGATCTGCGCCTGCTGGGTGAGGGTGATGTCGACCGCCAAGGTTCGGACCGCCGGGTTGTCGGTGCGGTCGCGGACGAGTTCCGCCATCTCCACCGCTTGGGCGTGGTGGACGGCCATGTCGCGGGCGAACCCGGCCTCAGCAGAGCGTTCACCGGGGTGGTGGTCGCGGATCCGGTCGATGGTGAGCGTGGCGGCGGCGACCGCTGCGACGAACGCGGCGACGGCCAGAACGGTCAGCGGCACCCAGCGCCAGACCCGAGCCACTGGCCCGTCGTGGGTGAGGGACGGCAGCAGACTCACGGCGTTCACCCGACCGGCTCCCCGGCGCCGCCGGTGCACGGGGCACCGGGCTCGGGGGTCTGTGGCCCCTGGGCGAAGGTGCGGACGAACTCCTTCAGCCGCGGGTCGTCGGCGCTGTCGAGTGGGAGCTGCTTGCCCCACGCCGACGCGACGACGGGCGCC
>WHTQ01000092.1 GCA_009377645.1 Micromonosporaceae bacterium
ACCCGGGAGGACCCCGAGGGAGCCACGCCCACCGGCGCGACAGCCGGCCCACGACCCCCACCCAGCCACCGAACCCATCGAGTAAAGCCGATCAGCGGTGCTAGGACATCGACCCCGACCAGACCCGTGAAGTATCAGGGTTAGCTCCTCACATTGACGCCTCCGGTCTCCCAACCCTTGGCTCAGTTCTAGCGCCAGGTCAGCTGCTCGCACTGCCTTCACCTGGTCTCCACTAAGGCAGTAAACAGCCGCGAGGTTCAGGTGTGAGGCAGCCTGTATGACACAGTCCGTTAGCCCGCGATGGGTCGAGTTCAGCTCGCCCATTGCGGCTGCACGGTCCAGGCGGCCCAGCCGCGTGTAGCTCACCACGATGTTGTTACGTATGCCTGACGCGAGGCTACTACGTCGCTCTGAGGTTAGTAGTTCTAGCGCCTCCTCGTAGGAAGACAACGCTGTCTCTGGCTCGTCAGCCCATTCGTGAACCACGCCCAGTCCGTTGAGTATCAGGGCGATGGCCAGCTTGTTCTCTAGGTAGCGCGCGGAGTCAAGCGCCCGCTCAAGGAACGTAATGGCAGCGTCAAAAGAACCAAGGCAGGCCTGACTGCGGCCGTAGAGAAGGCAACCGATCGCCCCCAGCTCCCGATCGCCAGCTCTGCCGGCGAGCTCGACCATAAGGTAACTCGCTCGGAGGGCCGAATTCCATTCACAGCGAAGGTCGAGATGGTCCCAAAGCGCGTCGCCCAGCCAAAGTACGAGCCGCCCTGTGGCGCCGCTCACGCTGGTTGCCTGCGCCAGGGCGGTCTCAAGACTCGGCAGCTCTACGTCGATCCATCCTGATGCGCTGGATACATCGGCGAACTTGTGCAGCGGTATGAGAGGGATCGCTGGAGGCGCTCCAAAGGGTATGGCCCGAGAAGGACGCGCCATCCTTGCTGCCTGCCAGAATGTGATCGTGTAGAAGGCGATCGCGCGGTAGATCGCCTCGTCTCGCTCCGACGTGGATTCTTCCTGGACGGCACGTTCGGCGGCGACAAGCCGGACCAGGTCATGGAGGCGGTAACGGCCACCGGCAACCGGTTCGACGAGTTGGGCATCGACCAACCGGTCGAGCGCGGTGCGAGCGGTCTCGGCGTCCAGTTCGGCGAGCATCGCGGCGACGACCAGGGGGGCGACGTCCGGGACCTGGAGCAGGCCGAGCATCCGGAACGCGCGGGCCGCCAGCCGTCCGGACGGGCCGCCACCGGCGAGCAGTGCGTCGTAGCTGGTGCGGATGGATGCGCGCACCGCCAGGTCGTCGAGCTGGAGCTCGTCCAGCCGGCGGGACCGGTCAGCCAGCCGCCGCGCGTACTCGGCGACTGCTATGTCCGGTCGGGAGGCGAGGCGCCCGGCAGCGATCCGGATCGCCAACGGCAGCCCGCCGCACAAGTCCACGATATCGGCGGTCGCGGCGTCGGGCTCGGCGGCTAACCGGCCGGTCAGGCCGGCGAGCAACGCCAATCCGTCCGGGTCGGGGAGGGCGCCCAACCGGATGCGATCGTCGGCGTCCAACGTGGGCAGCGGGTGCCGGCTGGTGATGAGGACCGCACTGGCCGGCGTACCCGGCATCAGAGCCGCGATCTGGTCCTTGTCGACGGCGTTGTCCAGCAAGAGCAGCAGCCGGCGGTCAGCGGTGAGGCTCCGAAACATCGCCGCCGCCTCCGCCTCAACCGACGGCACCTGGCTGGGGTGGACGCCGAGGCGCCGCAGGAACCGGCCCAGCACCTCGATCGCCGGAACCGGTCGTATGCCAGGCGTTGAGCCGCACAGATCCACGTACAGCTGCCCGTCCGGGAACTGGTCGGCCAGCTCGTGTGCCGCCCGTACCGCGAGCGCCGACTTGCCGGTGCCACCCGGGCCGTAGAGCACGGCGACTGGCGGCCGGCGTCGCGTCTCCCGACCCGGTGGCGCCAGGATGCCTCGTACCCTGGCCAGCTCTGCCGTGCGCCCGACGAAGCAGCTCGCCTCCACCGGCAGCTCCCGCACCCCCGGCGCGGGCGGGACTGGCTCGGGCGGGGCGTGAAGCTCCGGGTCGCGGCTGAGGATCGCCTGGTGCAGCCGCTGCAGCTCCTCACCCGGGTCGGTGCCGAGCTCGTCCTGGAACAGCTTCCGGGCCTGCCGGTAGGCCGCCAACGCGTCCGCCGGCCGGCCCGCTCGATAGAGCGCGCGCATCAGGGCGCCGCGCAGCCGCTCCCGGTACGGGTACCGGCGTACCAGCTCGGTCAGCTCGCCGACCAGCTCACCGGCTCCGCCCAGCGCCAGCTCCACCTCAAGGCACTCTTCCAGCGCCTGCGCCCGCTCCTCGTCCAGAGCGTCCGCCAGCTCGCGTACGAGATCGCTGTCGATCCCAGCCAGAGCCGGTCCTCGCCACAGCCCGACTGCGGACCGGTAGTACTCCCGAGCGTCCTTGTGCTGCTCGCTCGCGACCGTCCGGCGCGCCTCGGTCACCAGTTCCCGGAACCGGTGCGCGTCCACCTGTGCCGGATCGACCTGCAGCCGGTAGCCGGCCGGCTCGGTGCCGATCGTGACGTCGTCCAGCTCGGGTGCGGTGAGCTGGCGCCGCAGCTGGGACACACAGGTCTGGATCTGGTTGCGGGCACTGCGCGGTGGTGCACTGGACCAGACCGCCTCCGCCAGCTGGTCCATCGACACGGTACGACCGGCGTGCAGCAGCAGCATCGCCAGCACCACCCGGCTCCGGGGAGCCGGTACCGCCGCCCGCCGGCCGTCCAGGTGCACGCTCAGCGGCCCCAGCACATGGAACTGGGTCGTGCTCTCCTGCCCGGACACCGCTCCCCCTACCCACCGCGCCACAGCGTGGTAACAGCGTAGCGGCAGGCGCGGCCGCGAGGGTAGCCGGAAATAGGGACGGGAGCCACCGTGGAAACCGCCAGCGCAACTCTCTCACCAACACACCTCGCCATTGCCCACGACTTGTACCTAACGTTCGCACCGTCGACCAGCGGGTCGCCGACATCAAGCAGGCCCTCGGTGCCAGCCCATTCAGCATCAAGGTCGTCTCGTTGCGGATCGGCGACCGCACCCCCCTTGCCAGGCCGCACCCCACGCGCGGCACACCGTCGAGACCGCTCAGCCGTTCACCGACCAGGGTGGACGCGCAGGTAGCCGCGAAGACCGGCAGGAGCGCCAGCGGCGTCCGCCAGCAGCTAGCGAAGCTCGCGACCCCGCAACGGGGCGGGCAACGCGGTCAGCGCCGGGCGCTGTTCGAGGCATTGGGCTGGACGTGACATCCCCTCACCGGACCGCCCGAGTGCGGGGCCGACCGGTGAGATCACTGATTCCGGCCCACCCTGCCTCCCGTACCGTAGGGTCTGGCATACGATTTGGCACGAAAGACTCGATCGGTGAGGGCTGAGACATGCGCAAGCTGGTGGTGGGCGAGTTCATCTCGCTGGACGGGGTCGTGCAGGCACCCGGAGCACCGGACGAGGATCGCGACGGCGGGTTCACACACGGCGGGTGGACGGTGCCGTTCTTCGACGAGCAGCTGGGCGAGATCATGACCGAGCTGGTCACCGGAGCCGGTGGTCTGCTGCTCGGACGCAAGACGTACGAAGGCTTCGCCGCCTCCTGGCCGCTGGTCCCCGACGACGACCCGATCGCCGCAACCCTGAACCGGATCCCGAAGTACGTCGCCTCCCGCACCCTGACCACGCTGGAGTGGAACAACTCGACCCTGCTCACCGGCGACGTCGCCAAGGCGGTTGCCGACCTCAAGCAGGAGCCGGGTGACGAGCTCCAGGTCTCGGGCAGCTCGGACTTCCTGCAGACGCTGATCCAGCACGATCTAGTGGACGCGTACCAGCTGATCGTCTTCCCGGTGCTGCTCGGCGGTGGCAAGCGGCTGTTCGGCCCCGGGACCCTGCCGACCAGCCTCCGGCTGGTCGACTCGAAAACCACCAACACCGGGGTGGTGGTCCAGCGGTACGAGCGGGCCGGCGAACTGACGTACGGCGCGATGGGGCCGGAGCAGGAGCAAGCGGACTGACCGGGCTCGCGTCCGCGGCTGGTGCGGCCGCGGGCGCGGGTAGGTTGCGGCGACGTGAGGTACTTCAACACGGCTGGTCCGTGCATCCCGGAGCTGCACTACATGCTGCCGCCAGAGCCCCGGCTGCCGGAAGCACGGGGGCTGATCAGCCAAGGCAAGTACTTCGTCGTGCACGCGCCGCGCCCGATCGGCAAGACGACGACACTTCGGACGCTGGCAGGGATCCTGACGGCCGAGGGACGCCTCCTGGCGGTTCATTTCTCGTGCGAGACCGGGGAGCCGGCCGGGGACGACTACGCCGCTGCCGAGGACCAGGTGCTGCACGCGATCCGAACCGCGGCCGAGCTACTCGACCTGTCCCCGGAGCTGCTCCCGCCGGACCCGTGGCCGGACGCGCCGAAGGGCACCCGGCTGGGGGCGGGACTGCGGGCGTGGGCGGCGCGCTGCCCCCGTCCGCTGGTGCTGTTCTTCGACGAGATCGACGCCCTGCGCGGCGAAAGCCTACGCAGCGTGCTGCGGCAGCTCCGGGACGGCTACCCGTCGAAGCCCGACGCGTTCCCGGCCAGCGTCGTGCTGTGCGGGCTGCGGGACGTACGGGACTACAAGGCTGCCGCCGGCGGTGACCCGACCCGGCTGGGCACCGCCAGCCCGTTCAACGTCAAGGTCACGTCGCTGCGGATCGGCGACTTCACCCCGGCCGAGGTACACGAGCTGTACGCGCAACACACCATCGAGACCGGTCAGGCGTTCACCGACCCGGCGGTGGATCGGGCATTCGGGTACACCCAGGGCCAGCCCTGGCTGGTGAACGCTATCGCCGCCGAGGTCATCGACCGGATGCAGATCGCCGCGCCCACGCCAATCACCGCCGAGCACGTCGACGAAGCCAAGGAGCGGCTGATCCTGGCCCGGGCCACCCACCTCGACTCATTGGCCGCCCGGTTGGGTGAGCCCCGGGTGCGCCGCATCATCGAGCCGCTGATCGCAGGCGACCTGGTCCAGCTGGACCCCTACGACGACGACCTCGCCTACCTGCGGGACCTCGGCCTCATCGCACCAGGCCGGGACGCACGGGTCGCCAACCCGATCTATCGGGAGGTGGTCGTGCGGGTGCTCGGCACCGGCACCGAGGCCAACATCGTCACCGACCCGCGCAGCTTCGTCCTGCCCGACGGGCGGCTCGACTTCTCCAAGCTCCTCCACGAGTTCGCGGACTTCTGGCGCCAGCACGGCGAGGTCCTCACTGGCTGGGCCGCCTACCACGAAGCCGCCCCGCAGCTGGTGATCATGGCGTTCATGCACCGGGTCGTGAATGGCGGCGGATACATAGACCGGGAGTACGGCGTCGGGCGCGGTCGGATCGACCTGGTGGTCCGCTGGCCGTACACCAGCGCCGACGGCAAGCGCGCCTGGCAGCGGGAGGCCGCTGAGCTCAAGGTGTGGCGACCCGGCAAGCCGGACCCACTGCCGGACGGGCTGCGGCAGCTCGACGAGTACCTCGACCGGCTCGGGCTGGACCGGGGCACGCTGGTGGTGTTCGACCGGCGCGACCCGGACAGCTCCCCGTCCGAGCGGACCGAGTTCGGCGAAGACCGGACCCCCTCCGGCCGCCCGGTCACCCTGCTTCGGGCGTGAGGTCCGCGGACGGGCCGGCGTTGGTGCGGGAACGGACCACCTCGACCACGTGCGCCACCGCCTCGTCCAGTGGTACGCCGTTGCGCTGCGACCCGTCCCGGTAGCGGAACGACACCGTCCCACCGGCCACGTCCGCGTCCCCGGCGATCGCCATGAACGGCACCTTCTGCTGCTGCGCGGTGCGGATCTTCTTCTGCATCCGCTCCCCCGAGGTGTCCACTTCGGCCCGGATCCGCTCCGCCCGCAGCCGGTCCACAAAGGCCGACAGGTAGCCGGCGTGGTCGTCCCGGATCGGGATGCCCACCACCTGCACCGGCGCCAGCCAGGCCGGGAACGCCCCGGCGTAGTGCTCGGTGAGGATCCCGAAGAACCGCTCGATCGACCCGAACAGCGCCCGGTGGATCATGTACGGCTGCTGCCGGCTGCCGTCCGCAGCCTGGTACTCCAGACCGAACCTGACTGGGGTCTGGAAGTCGACCTGCATAGTGGACAGCTGCCAGGACCGGCCGATCGCGTCCCGGCAGTGCACGTCGATCTTCGGCGCGTAGAAGGTGCCCTCTCCCTCGCCGATCCGGTACGCCAGCCCGGCCCGGCGCAGCGCCTGCTCCAGCGCCGCCTCGGCCACGTCCCACTCCTCCGGCTTGCCGACGAACCGCTCCGGGCGGGTGGCCAGCTCCGCCTCGAACTCAGTCAGCCCGTAGTCGCGCAGCAGATCGAGCACGAACTGGAGCAGGCTGGCCAGCTCGTCCTGCAGCTGCTCCGGGGTGCAGTAGATGTGCGCGTCGTCCTGGGTGAAACCGCGCAGCCGGGTCACCCCGTGCACCACCCCGGACTTCTCGTAGCGGTACACCCCGCCGAACTCGAACAGCCGCAGTGGCAGCTCCCGGTAGGAGCGTCCCCGGGCCCGGTAGATCAGAGTGTGGAACGGGCAGTTCATCGGCTTCAGGTAGTACTCGGCGCCCTCCATCTGCATCGGCGGGTACATGCCGTCGGCGTACCAGTCGAGATGCCCGGAAGTCTTGAACAGCTGCGCCTTGGTGATGTGCGGGGTGTTCACGAACTCGTACCCGGAATCCTCGTGCCGGCGCCGCGAGTAGTCCTCCAGCTCGCGCCGGATGACGCCGCCCTTGGGGTGGAACACGGCCAGCCCGGAGCCGATCTCCTCCGGGAAGGAGAACAGGTCCAGCTCCGCACCGAGCCGGCGATGGTCGCGCCGGGCCGCCTCCTCCAACATCCGCAGATAGGAACCCAGCCCGTCCTTGGTCGGCCAGGCGGTCCCGTACACCCGCTGCAGCTGCGGGTTGGCCTCACTACCGCGCCAGTACGCGGCGGCGGTGCGCATCAGCTTGACGCCCCGCGGGTCGATCAGGCGGGTCGACGGCAGGTGTGGCCCCCGGCACAGGTCGGACCAGCGGACCTCGCCGGTGGCCGGGTCCAGGTTGTCGTAGACGGTCAGCTCCCCGCCGCCGCCCAGCTCCATCACCTCGGACGCCTCGAAACCCCCGCTGCTATCAATCAGGTCCAGCTTGTACGGTTCGCCGGCCAGCTCGGCCCGAGCCTGCGCGACGTCGGCGAACTGCCGGCGCCGGAACCGCTGCCCGGACTTGATGATCTCTCGCATCCGCGCTTCGAGCTTGTCCAGGTCCTCCGGGTGCAACGGCGGCACGTCGAAGTCGTAGTAGAACCCGTTCTCGACCGGCGGGCCGATCCCCAGCTTCGCCTGCGGGTGGAGGTCCTGCATCGCCTGCGCGAGCACGTGCGCGGTGGAGTGGCGCAGCACGTTCAGCCCGTCCGGCGAGTCGACCGACACCGGCTCGACCGCGACCTCCGCCTCCGGCGCCCAGGAAAGGTCCCGCAGCCGCCCATCCGGGTCGCGCACCACCACCACCGCCCGCGGCCCGGTCATCGGCATGCCGGCGGCGGCCACCGCGTCCGCGGCCGTCGTACCGGCCGGGACGACGACCGGTTCGGCCACGGCGGCAGCGGTACGAGGTGCGGGCACGATGCTCTCCTTCAGCGATCCGGATGGTAACCACCCGATGCTACCGACCCGCCCCCGGCCGGCGCCGCCGAGTTACCGGTCGTACGCGGTCTCGTGCTGCGGCTGGTAGAGCTGGAGCTCCCCGCCGCCGGGCAGCCGCAGCTTGGTAACTAGCCCGAACCCGGCATCGGTGACCGGAGCGGTGAACTCGACGCCTGCCTCCCGCAGCTGCGCGACGGTCGCCTCGATGTCGTCGCAGATCAGGCTCAGCTCGTGCGCCGACCGGCCGTCGCCCATCTCCGGGTGGACCCCGAGCTCGGCCGGCGGCAGCTTGAAGATCAACCAGCCCGGTTCCGAGCCCGGGTCCTCCACGTACGGCCAGCCGAGCACGTCCCGCAGGAACGCCCGGTCGGCCGCCGGATCCCGACTGTAGATCAGCACATGCACCGCGGCAATCATGCCCGTGAGGCTAGTCAGCTCCGGCCAGCAGGTCCAGGGTCAGCGCGGCGGTCCAGCTGAACTCGGCGGTCCCGACCCCGACCCCGGCCCCGGTGGTGGCGTGGAAGTACTCGTAGCAGCCGTGCTCGCGTACCACGTCCAGGATCGACCGTCGCAGCGCCGCGGCCAGCGCCGGCTGCCCGTGCTCCCGCAGCCCCCGCCACAGCAGCCAGTTCAGGTTGACCCAGATCGGTCCCCGCCAGTAGCGTACCGGGTCGAGGTCGGGAGCGGCGCGGTCGTAGCTGGGCAGCGGCAAGCTCATCTGCTCGGTGAGCCCGAACCCGGGCGAGCCGGCCTCCGTCAGCAGCGCCTTGACCTGGGCGGCCGGCAGGTTCGGCAGGATCAGCGGCAGCAGCCCGCCCAGGCACCGCTTTGGGCTGCGCCGGTCGGTGTAGAGGTCGCGGGCGTGGAACATCCCGGTGGTCGGGTCGAACAGCCGCTCCACCAGCCGGTGCGTGAGCTCGGCCGCCCGCGCCCGGTGCGGGCCCGGGTCGGCGCCGACCACCCCGGCGATCTCGACCAGCGCGTGCTCGGCGGCGGCCGTGATCGCGTTGAAGGCCGGGCACTCCACCAAGGAACGGATACCGCTCCCCCGGCCCGTCGTCGACGTACCCGTAGCTCCGGTAGCACTGCGCGATCCGGATGTACTGCGCGTAGTCCAGGTTGGTGGGGCGGTGGGACTCGGCCGACACCGCGAGGTCGCGCCGCTGGTAACGCTCCAGCAGGCCGAGGTCGGCCGGCACCGCGGCCAGTGCCGCGTCCCAGGCCGGGCTGTTGTCCTGCCCGGACTCCCACGGGTGCACCAGGCAGGCCAGGCCACCTCCGCCGACGTCCCGGCAGGTGGCCAGGTAGCGCTGCTGGGCGACCAGCCGCGGGTAGAGCCAGCCCAGCTCACCGGCGGCATGCTCGCGGGCGGCCGGGTCCTGGGCCGCCCGGTACGCCTCCCAGGCGGCTACGGCGTGCACCGGCGGCTGGACGATCCCGCTGGTGGGGTGGGCCGGCGCGACCGGCGCCGCCTCGCTGCGCCAGAACCGTGGCCCGGGGAAGTACCTGTCGTCGGCGCTGGCGGCGCGGTCGAACACGATGTGCGGCACCCGGCCGTCGGCCCACTGCGCCGCGAACAGCGAACGGAGGTCCGCCCAGGCCCGGCGCGGGCGGACCCGGGCCAGCCCGACCGCGATGAACCCGGTGTCCCAGCTCCACTGGTGCGGGTAGAGGGTCCGGGACGGCACGGTGTGAGGGGAGCCATCCGAGGTCTGCCGGTGGTTGTGGTCGAGGGTGGTCACCGCGAGCCGCCACAGCTCGTCGTCGGTGATCCCGCTCATACGCTCTCGGTTACCTCCGCATATGGTTCGTTTCTCCACATTACCCAGATTCGGGACGTAACTCCATCGACTCGAATGAAAGGATGACCGAGCTTCGGGACCAGCGGTTCACCGACACCTCGTACCCCGGGTTGGCATTCTCCTCCACCACCTGCACCTGCTCCCGGCTGGCGTGGAAGACCGCCACCCCGCCCCGGACGATGAACGTACGCTCGAAGACCTCACCGTCCGGCAGCCGCCGCCACTGCGAGGTAGCGGGCAGCGCCGGCTGGGCCGGCGGAGCGTCCGGTGGACCGGTCCGGGCGGGACTCGAGGTCGGGGATGGGGTCGGGCTGGCCGAGGGCGTAGGACTGGGCGACGGTGACGGGCTCAGGGAAGGGGACGGCGCCGGCGCCGCCTGGCGCAGCTGGGCCGCGGACAGCCGGGTGGGCAGCTCCGGGCTCGCGGCCGCCAGCAACGGCTGCAGCCCGATCCACGCGCCGGTAACCGCCACCACAGTGGCGAGCGCCCAGGCGACCACGTACGCGAGAGGTCTGCGCATTCCCACATCTTGCTACACGCAGTACGGTGTCCTCCATGGCTACGGTGCTGCTAGTGGAGGACGATCACGTCGTGCGCAGCGCGATGCTGCGTTCCCTCACTGACCGTGGACACGCCGTGCACGCGGCGGGTACGGCGCTGGACGCGCTGCGCCGGGTCGCCGCCGAGGCACCGGATCTGATCGTCCTCGATCTCGGGCTGCCCGACCTGGACGGCGCCGACGCGCTCCGGATGCTCCGCGGGATCACCGACATCCCGATCATCATCGCCACCGCCCGCGACGACGAGGCCGAGATCGTCCGGCTGCTCCGCGCCGGTGCGGACGACTATATGGTCAAGCCGTTCAGCGGTCCGCACCTGGATGCCCGGGTCACCTCGGTGCTGCGCCGGACCGGCCGGGCCAGCCGCTCCGAGCCGACCACCATCGAGGTCGGAGCGCTGTGCGTGGACGTCGGGCAGCGCCAGGTGACCCTGAACGGCGCGCCGTTGGAGCTGACCCGCAAGGAGTTCGACCTGCTGGCCTACCTCGCGGCCAGGCCCGGTCGGGTGGTCTCCCGCCGCGAGCTGCTGGAGGAAGTATGGCGACAGCCGTCGATCGGAGAGGACCAGACCATAGACGTCCATCTTTACTGGCTACGCCGAAAGCTGGGCGAGAGCGCGGCGAAGCCCCGCTACCTGCACACCGTGCGGGGGGTCGGGCTGCGGTTGGTGGCCCCCGCCTGAGGTGGCAGCTGGCCACCCACGGGGTGGCGATCGCGACTCTGGTCGCGATCGCGTTCCTGGTCCCGCTGGCAGTGTTGGTGCAGCAGCTGGCGCACGAGCGCGCGCTGGCGCAGGCCGAGCGGCAGACCGCGATCGTGATGTCGGTGCTGGCGGTCACCACCGACCCGAACGCGGTCGAGCAGGTGATCAGCACCCACGAGGAGGACACCGGGCTGCTCGCCGTGCACGGCCTGGCCGACGGGACGGTGGGCACTGGCCACGCCGCGGCCGAGGATGTCGCGCTCGCGGCCCGGCAGCGCGAGACAGTGGTCGCCTCGGTGCCCGGCGGCCTGGCCTATCTGGAGCCGATCGAGGTAGCCGACGACGAGGTGGCGGTGGTCGAGGTCCACATCCCGGAGGCGGCGCTCACCGGCGGGGTACGCCGTGCCTGGCTCGCGCTGGCGGCGGTGGCGGTCGGGCTGGTGCTCGGGGCGGCGGTGGTCGGCGACCGGCTGGCGGTCCGGCTGGTGCGGCCGGCCCGCAGCCTGGCCGACGCGGCGAACGCGCTCGGCGACGGAAACCTGGACGTGCGGGTGCGGCCGGGCGGGTCCCGGGAGCTGGCCGAGGCCGGGGTGGCGTTCAACCAGATGGCGGACCGGCTGGCCGCACTGCGGCTCACCGAGCGGGAGCTGGTCGCGGACCTGTCGCACCGGCTGCGGACCCCGCTGACCGGGCTGCGGCTGGATGTCGAAGCGCTGGAGGCCAGCGCCCTGTCGTTGGGCACCGGTGCCGGTCCGGACCCGGCGGTGGCCGATCCGTTCGCCGGGGACACCGACCGGCACCGGACCGTCAGCCGGGTCCGGCAGGCGCTGGCCGCGCTGGAGCACGAGGTGGACGTGCTGATCCGGACCACCCGGCAAGCCACGGCGGCGGAGGAGCCGGACCCGACCGGCCGGTGCGACGCCGGCCAGGTGGTCGCCGAGCGGATGGTCTTCTGGTCCGCGGTCGCGGGCGACCAGGACCGGCCGTGCCAGGTGTCCGGCACCCATGCCCCGGCGCCGGTCGACGTACCGGCCTCGGAACTGGGGGCGGCCCTGGATGCGGTGCTCGGCAACGCGTTCCGGTACACGCCGCAGGGGACGGCGCTGGAGGTTGCGGTCACCCGGCACGACGGGTGGGTGGCGGTGCGAGTCGACGACGCCGGTCCCGGCATCGCCGACCCGGACCGCGCACTGCGGCGGGGGGCCAGCGATCGCGGGTCCACCGGCCTCGGGCTGGACATCGCCCGCCGGGTGGCCCGGGCCGGCGGCGGCTCGGTCAGCATCGGCAACGGGCAGCTCGGCGGGGCCAGCGTGGTGATGCTGTTCGCGGACCCGGAGGCGCCGCCGCCGGCGCCGCCGAGCCGGCTGGGGCTGATCGGCCGGCTCACCCGGGAACGCGAGCCCCGGATCCGCCGGGCCCGGCCCGGCCAGTTGGGCTGAGCCCGGCCCGACCAGCTCGCGAGAGGCCGGGGACCGAACCTCTGCCGAACGGCAGGTCTTCCTTAGGTTCGGGTTAAGCCGGCCGGGGAAGCCTTGCGGCCGGCATGGCAGCGGCTATGGTCAGTGGCGTCCCAACCGGTCATGTCGGGCTCACCTGAACCGATCAGCCCACCCGGGCCCGGCGAGACCAGCGCGCGCAGCGGGTGATGCCCGCCCCCATCTCGTGCACACCCGCTGCCGCGCCAACCACTCGTCAACCGCTCAGAGTCGTGCCGGGGTCAGATCGCGCGGACCTTGTCCGCCTGCGGACCCTTCGGCCCCTGGGTCACCTCGAACTCGACCCGCTGGTTCTCCTCCAGGCTCCGGTAACCAGTGCCGTCGATCGCCGAAAAGTGGACGAAGACGTCCGCGCCGCCTCCATCGATCGAGATGAAGCCGAAGCCCTTCTCCGCGTTGAACCACTTCACCGTGCCCTGTGCCATTTCCTGCTCCTTCTAACCCAATACATCGACGGCCTCGCACGCTGCTGGCCATCCGGCCGTTTTCGCGCAGCGGCGCAGGCGACGCATAGCGGCGCACAGACCACATACCCAAAAACTGCGCGACAGCATACCGGATCGGCGGGGCGGGTCAGTGCACCGGTCCGGAGTCCGACAGCTCCGCTGCGTGGCCGCCACCCCCCGGCACCGGTCGCGGCACCGGCCCGGCCGGCGGCCGGCCCGGCAGCGCCAGGCTGGCCAGCGCCCCGAGCGCGCACAGCCCGGCGGTGATCGCGAAGATCTCCGCGTACTGTGCTCGCGCGGCCTCCTGGGAGGCTGCCGCGATCGCGGCGGCGGCCCGGACCAGGTCGGTCTCCGGCGGCAGCTGCGCGACCAGCTCGGCGGTGAGCCGTTGGAACCGGTGCAGCCCCCAGGCCGACAGGGCGGCGACACCGAGCAGCATGCCGACCATCCGGGCCACCACCACCGCCGCCGAGGCCGCCCCGTGCGAGGCGGCCGGCACCACCCGCAGCGCGGCGGCCGCCAGCGGAGCGATCGACAAGCCCAGCCCGAGCCCGGCCAGCGCCAGGTCCACGTCCACCCGGGGCAGCGAGACCGGCCCGAGCGCGTGCCGGGCGGCCAGGATCCGATCCGGCCAGGCGGCGATCAGCAGGTACCCGGCGGCCGCCAGGGCCAGCCCGCCGGCCGCCACCATCCGCTCCCCGACCCGGCGCACCAGCAGCCCACCGACCACCGCCCCGACCGGCAGCGCGGCCAGGAACCGCACCAGCAGCAGCGCACCGCCGACCGAGTCGCGGCCGAGCACGGTCTGCGCCAGCAGCTGCATGTCGACCAGCGTGACCAGCAACGCCGCGCCGGACAGCAGGCTGGCGGCCAGCGCGGCCAGCAGCGGGCGAGCCACCACACCGGCCGGGTCAAGCAGCCGGACCCGTCCACGCGCCTGGTGCCACACGAACCCGGCGAACGCGACCGCGGCGGCGGCCAGCGCGACCGGCCCCCACGGCGGCAGCACCGCCTCGGCCGGGTCGTGCTGGTAGAGCCCGACCACCGCCAGCCCGAGCGCCAGCGCCAGCAGCCCACCACCGAGCACCGGCACCCGCCGCCGGTTTGAGGAGGGGTCCCCTATGCCGGCCCGGGCCGGCATAGGGGACCCCTCCTCAAACCGGGGCCGGCCGGGTGGGACCGCCCACCGCACCACCAGCACCGCGAGCGCCGCCAGCGGCAGGTTCACCCAGAAGACCCCCCGCCAGCCGACCAGCGCGGCCAGCCCGGCGCCGTAAAGGGGGCCGAGCACCGCGCCCAGCTCCTGCGCGGCGTTGACCGCGCCCAGCGCGCCGGCCCGCCGGGCAGCTCCGAACAGGTCGGCCACCAGCGCGAGAGTCACCGGCAGCAGCGCGCCGCCGGCCAGCCCCTGCAGCACCCGGCCGCTGGCGACCAGCGGCAGGGTGGTGCCGGTGGCGGTGATCACCGACCCGACCGCGAACCCGACCAGGCAGGCGTAGAGCACCGGGCGCCGGCCGTACCGGTCGGACAGGCTGCCCAGCAGCGGCATCCCGGCCACGTAGCCGAGCAGGAAGCCGGTGACCAGCCGGGTCGCCCGCTCCAGCCGGTTGACCGGGATGGCCAGGTCGGCCAGCATGTCGACCAGGATCGTGACCACCACGTACGCGTCCAGGGCGGCGACCAGCACCACCGCCCCGCCGACCCCGACCGCTGCGGACCGGGCCAGCCGGCCGCCAGCGGGCTGAGCTGCGCGAAGCCCGCGGTCATAGCGGCCGGGCCCAGCTTCCCGGCGCGAGTCACCGCTCACGGGGCGGTGATGTCCACGGGCTGGTCGAAGTCGGACAGGCTGGCGGACAGCGTGCCCGGCTCGCCGCCCCCAGCCGCCGGCACCGGGAACCGGGCCCGGTGCAGCAGCGGGCGGTCCACCCCGATCCAGACCGTCCCGCGGGTGCCGTCGGCCGCGCCCGGCACCAGCACCGCCAGGTCCGCCGCCCCGAACGTGGCGGTCACCTCGTACGCGTCGCCGTCCCGCCCCTCCACGGTCGGGTCGGTGGCGTTGCGCAGCAGGTTCGCCAATCCGCGCTGCGGGTCCAGCACCGCCGACGGGTCGTAGAAGTCGGTAGCCTCGGCCAGCGGCAGCTCCTGCCACCCGCCCAGCAGCTGGTAGTGGAACGTGTCGTCGAGCACCACGAACTGCACCTCCACCCGCTGGCCGAGCTGCTCGACCTGGGCGGTCCCCTGAGCCGCACCGGCCTGGGTGATCACACAGTCCACCTGCCGCAGCGGCAGGCCGGCCAGGTCCGTGTCGGCCTCCAGCTGGATCGCCACGGTCTCGACCTGCGCCATCTCATCGGCCGCGGCCTGCAGCAGCTCGCCGCCGTCTGGCAGATCCGCGGCGTCGTCATCGCCGCCCCCCTTGCACCCGGCGGCGGCCAGCAGGACGGTCAGGGCGGCGGCCGCGACGGCCGTTCCGAGTCTACGCATACGCGGCATGGTAGCCATGCCGGGCAAGCCGCGAGCGAGGTGGAGCGCCGGCCGGCGGCCGCCGGCCGGCTACGCTGCGGCGACATGGAGATCCGACAGTACGGTCCGGCCGACCAGCCGGCGCTGTACGAGATCTGCCTGCGCACCGGTGACAGTGGACGGGACGCGACCGGGCGGTACGCCGACCCGCGGCTGCTCGGGCACGTGTATCTCGGGGCGTACCTCGCCCTGCAGCCGCGGTTCGCGCTGGTGCTGGACCGTGGCGACGACGAAGCTGGGCACCGGCCGCTTGACCGCGGGCTACGCTCCGCTGCGCCGGCTGGCGGCCGGACCCCGGTCGGGTACGCGGTGGCGGCGCTGGACAGCGCGGAGTTCGCGGTCCGGTGCGAGGCGCGGTGGTGGCCGCCGCTGCGCCGCCGCTACCCGGACCCGGTGGCCGTTCCGGACGCCGCCCGCAGCCCGGACCAGCGGCTGGCCGCGCTGATCCACCACCCGCCGCCGGTCCCGGACGTGGCCGGCCGCTACCCGTCGCAGCTGCACATCGACCTGCTGCCGGCGGCGCAGGGCGGCGGCCACGGCCGGGCGCTGCTGAGCCGGCTGACGGCGCTGCTGGCCGCCGCCGGGTCGTCTGGAGTGCACGCCGGAGTCGACCCGGCCAACCGGCCGGCGCTCGGGTTCTACCGCCGGCTCGGGTTCGAGGAGCTCGCCCGCGAGCCCGGCGTGGTCTGGCTCGGCGCGGACCTTTAGCCGGCCCCGGGCGGCGGCGCGGATCGCTCCCGCAGCAGCGCCTCGACCGTGGCGATGTCCTGCGGGGCGGTCCGGGAGGCCAGCCAGTACATGACCCCGGTGGGGATGAAGAACAGCTGGAACGCAGCCAGCCCGACCACGTAGTTCAGCGGCGGCGGCAGCGCCCGCTGCAACGCCTCGAAGGTACGCACCACCAGGTACGTGCCGGCGGTGCGCCCGAGGCCGTTGACCAGGTTCCCGGCGCTGAACGCGGTGCCCCGGTGCTCAGGCGGGTTGACCTCGGCGATCAGCGCGTACCAGTTCGGCGACTGCGCCGACATCAGCCCGATCGCGATCAGGGCGACCAGGAAGGTGACCGCCATCACCGGCTCGGTGACCAGGCTGCGCAGCACGCCGAGCACGATCGCGGTCTGGTCGGTCTCGCCGGTCGGCAGGTCCAGCCGCAGCGGGAAGAAGAACAGCGCCACGAACAGCGGTACCGCGGCCAGCACCCCGACCGCGGCGACCATCGCCCGGCCCCGCCGGGTCCGCCGCTGCAGCCGGTCCCCGACCAGCCCACCCGGCAGCGAGAGCACCCCGCCGGCGAGCACCAGCACCGTGAACACGCTGCCGACCACGATCGCCGGGTCCTCCGCGTACCCGATCTGTTCGGCCTTGGCCTGGAACAGGCGCGGCAGCCAGACCAGCGACCCGAACCCGAGCTGGGCGGTGAAGCCCTGCGCGACCAGCCACCGGTTGGTGCGCCGGTCGGCGATCCGGGGCAGGTCGGCCCGGCTGATCCGGTGCTCGTACTCGCCGCCGGCCGCGTACAGCGCCTGCAGCTGTGGCTCACTCTGGCCGCGCCGGACGTCATAGGTGAACAGGTACGCGATCGTGGCGGCGACGCCGACCAGGGTGAGCACCAGGAACGGCCGCCGCCAGTCGCCGGCGCCGAGCACGCCCGCCAGCGCCACTCCGGCCAGCGTGCCCACGCCCTGGGACAGCCCCCACAGACCCATCACCAGCCCCCGGCGGCGCGGCGAGATCAGGTCGCTGACCACGCTGAACCCGACCGACGCGACCGCCCCGAGCCCGATCCCGGCCAGCGCAAGCGCGGCCAGGAAGGCCAGGTAGCTGGGGGCGGAGGCGGTGGCGGCCATCCCGGCCGCCCACAGCAGGGTGCCGATCATCAGCAGCCGCTTGCGGTTGGAGCGGTCGCCGACGTACGCCCAGCCGACCGCGGCGACCGCCGCCAGCAGCAGGCTGGTCGCCACCGCCGCCGCCACCGCCGGCTCCCCGACTCCGAACTCCCGGCTGATCGGGCTGACCAGCGGCGGCGGCAGCGCGATCGCCACGTTGTCGAGGGCGGCGAGCACGATGAACACGACCACGCTGTAGAGCCGGTGCGCGCGGCTTCCGCGCAGGCGGCCGGCGGGCCGGGCGGCTGGGGTCACGCTGGCACCCTATGCGGCCCCCGGTCGGTCATTAACCCAAGGCACGTGGTCAGCGGGCGGCGGGTCCCGTACCCTCGCCCGGCCCCCTTCCCGCCCGCTCCGGCCGCTCCTGGCCCGGTGTGCGGCGGGGACGGTGCTATCGGCCGGCGAGCAGGCGGGTGACGGTGGCGTCGACGTCCAGCTGGTCGGTCTCGCGCCCCCGCGGCACCACCACATAGGTGCGGCGCAGGAACCGGACCAGCACGCTGCGCGGCACCTCGAACAGCGCGTTACCGTCCGGCGAGGACAGCGCCAGCGCGACGAAGTCGCCCCGCGGCGTGGCCCACGGCCACACCCGGACGTCGCCGATCCCGGCCGGCTCGTCGAGCCCGGTGACCAGCAGCTCGCGAGCGAACGACCAGCCGACCGCCTCACCCCCGGCGGACTCGGCGTGGAACAGGACGTGGACCGCGTACGGGTCGGCCGGATCGTAACGGAGGCTGGCCCGCACAGGCAGAGCGGTAGCGTCCGGCGCGACCAGTCGCAACGATGTTTCGACCTCGACGGTCGTAGGCTTGATGACACTCATCGACTTACTCCCCCCGGCACCGCTGCGGGGCCAGACATACCCCGCCCCTCCCATACTCAGGTGATACACCTCGTCACGCTCCGCCATGAGCCTATCTCACCCTGTAGTAGGAAAAGTCGGGCATAAAGCATCCCGCCTCCGCCCGTTTCAGGTAGAGTGTCCAGTTTGAGGTTGATAGCCCAGATCCAGCCTGGCTCCAGGTGCGGTTCGGACGTCGACTTACCCCGCTAACGTCGTGCCAGCCGGTTGGGTGACGGGCCCCGCCCCCGCGGAACAGCCCCGGGCACCGGAACGCTCTCCCGGGGCCGGCCGCAGGCGGTGGGCTCGGGATCGCCTGGCGGGGCACATGCCGGGCGCACCGCGCGTGCGGTACAGTGTGGGATCGTCCCGGGCGGTTGGCTCAGCGGGAGAGCGCTTCGTTCACACCGAAGAGGTCACTGGTTCGATCCCAGTACCGCCCACCAGCACAGATGCCACTTCTCATCGATCACTGTCACGCTCGTTCGGGTGCGAGTGACCAACCGCGTGACTAGCGTCCCGCTCGGGTTGGCTCCGCTCCCCCGGCGCGAAGATCCGATCCATGGCTACCGCCCCGGCCAGCAGCACCGGGCGCAACTGGTGCCGGTAGACCGTCTCCGTGACACTCGTGCCCGCGTGCCCGCACAGGTCGGCGATGTCCTCCAGGCTGACCCCGCTGTCGGACAGCAGCGACACGAAGCTATGGCGCAGCTCCCGCGGCGTCCAGCCCGCATCATCATCTACTGGTACGGCGCAACCTTGCCGACCCGTGCGATCTGGCCTACTTCTACTGCTACAGCCCTGTCGGCCACCGGCCAACCCTGGCTGTGCTGGTGCGGGTCGCCGGGATGCGCTGGCCGGTCGAGGAGGACTTCCAGACCGGCAAGGACCACTTCGGACTCGATCACAGCCAGGTCCGTATCTACACCGCCCTGCTACGGCACCTGGTGCTGGTCATCGCTGCCCTGGCGATCTGCGCGGTCACTGCCGCGGCCAGGCGACTGGCCACCTGCACGCTGCCACCGGCACCGGCCAGCCCCACCCAGGCACCGCCGGCCGACCCGGGTCTGATCCCGCTGACCGTGGCCGAGGTTAGACGGCTGTTCAACCTGCTCACTCGTACCATGTGGGACCTGGCCCACCACCTGTGGTGGGCTTGGTGGAGACGCGCCACCAGGCCCGCGCCCGCTGGTTCCACCACCGCGCACGCCTGCAACGGCAAGCCAACCCGCCATGATCAAACCAGGTGCGGCTGCCGAAGTAGGCGTACCAGCAGGTACGCTACCGGTTTCGCGGCGGAGCGGATAAACTACGATCGCCATGCCTGGCGAACTCTCTCCTGTCCAGCGACGCCAGTCGATCCATCGACTGGGACCGTGAGGGTCTGGTAATTGCGTTTTCGTGAAGTAGCGCGCATAAGGTAATGCGTCCACATCTTAATAGAGGGAAGGTAGAGAGTGGGAACAACAACACCGCTGTACCAGAATCGACAGGGTGTTCAGTTGTCCGCTGTCGAGTGGCTGGTCGACCATCATCGAGCCAAAGAGCGGGAGCGTCGGCAGATGGTGGACGAACTCTGTCTTCAACCATCGGATCACATACTCGACTCCGCATGCGGGCCGGGTCTGTGGACGAGGCTCTTCGCGGAGAAGGTCGCTGGTCGTGGCAAAGTCACCGGGCTCGATTTCTCGTCTGAGTTGCTCGACTATGCGCAGGCGAGCCTGCGCGATGATCCCCTTGCTAGTGCCGTCGAGTTCGTGCTGGGAGACCTCCACGATCCTCCCTTCCCACCCGAGTCGTTCGACGTGACGTTTCTCGGTAACTGCCTCTGCTACATCTCCGACGTTGCCGAAGTGCTCGAGAAGCACAAGAAGCTCACTCGTCGCGGCGGGCGTGTGATCTCGAAAGATTTCGATGGTTCCGTCGCGAT
>WHTQ01000183.1 GCA_009377645.1 Micromonosporaceae bacterium
CGGGTCGAGACCTCCACCGCGACCGAGCCGGCGAACCCGCGCCGGGCAAGCGAACCGAGCAGCGCCGCGCACGGCTGGTCCCCGCGGCCGGGCACCAGGTGCTCGTCGCGCCCGCGACTCGTACCGTCCCCGAGGTGCACATGGGACAGCCGGTCGCCCATCGCGCCGGCCAGCGCCAGCGCGTCGGTTCGGGCGGCGGCACAGTGCGACAGGTCCAGCGTGTACGCCCCGTACCCGCCGGCGGTGGTCGGGTCCCAACCCGGCGTGTACGGCACCAGCTCGCGCCCGGCCATCCGGACCGGGTACATGTTCTCCACCGCCACCGTGACCCGCGGGTGCTGCCCGGCCAGCAGCTCCAGCAGCCCGGCGAACCCCCGGGCGTAGTCCCGCTGCCAGGTGAACGGCGGGTGCACCACCACCGTGCCGGCGCCGAGCGCCTCCGCCAGCTCGACCGCCCGGCGCAGCCGCACCGCCGGGTCCGGGCTCCAGACCCGCTGGGTCACCAGCAGGCAGGGGGCGTGCACCGAGTGAACCGGTACGCGGTAGTGGCGGGACAGACCCTGCAGGGCACCCAGATCCTGGCTGACCGCATCGGTCCACACCATCACCTCGACGCCGTCGTAGCCCAGCTTCGCGGCCACCTCGAACGCGGCCGCGGTGGGCTCCGGGAAGACCGAAGACGTGGACAGCAGCACCGGAGAGCTCACACCGCCCAGCCTATCGGGGTCAGGTGAGGTCGAGCCGGCGCAGGATGACGCCTTCCCGCAGCGCCCACGGGCACTGGTGGAGCACGTCGATCTTCAGCCGGCGCAGGATCGCCGCGGTCACCACCGCCCCGGCCAGCAGCTGGTGGGCACGGCTGGCGCTGACCCCGTCCATGCCGGCCAGCGCCCGGGCCGGGATGTGCCGGATGAACCCGAGCACCTGGTGCAGGCCGGTGGCGGTGAGCTGCCGCGGGGTCCAGTGACCGGCGCCGCTCGGCGCCGCACCGGCCAGCCGGGCCAGCGACCGCAGCGTCTTGGAGGTGGCGACCGCCCGGTCCCAGCGCGCCCCGGCCAGCTTCTCGACCACCGGGTCAAGCACCGAGTCCACGTACCCGGCAAGCTCCGCGACCGCCTCCGCGCTGGGCGGGTCGGCTCCGGCCAGGTGGTCGCGGGTGAGCCGGCCGGCGCCCAGCGGCAGCGACAGCGCCAGCTCCGGCTCCTCGTCCAGCCCGGAGGCGAGCTCCAGCGAGCCGCCGCCGATGTCCACCACCAGCAGGTGCCCGGCCGACCAGCCGAACCACCGCCGGACCGCCAGGAAGGTGGTCCGCGCCTCGTCCTCGCCCGGCAGCACCTGCAGGTCAACCCCGGTCGCGTCCCGGATCTGGCGCAGCACCGCCGGCCCGTTGGCGGCGTCCCGGACCGCCGAGGTGGCGAACGCCAGGAAGTCGTCGACGGCCAGCCGCTCGGCCGACCGGCGGGCCTCGCCGACCGCCTCGACCAGCGCGCCGGCGCTGGCCGGCGAGATCGAACCGCCCGGGCCGAGCTGGTCGGCCAGCCGCAGTACGGCCTTCTCGGAGTGGGTCGGCCACGGGTGAGCCCCCCGGTGCGCGTCCACCACCAGCAGGTGCACGGTGTTCGAGCCCACGTCGAGCACCCCGAGCCGCATGCCTCCACGGTAGCCGGGCACCTCCCACGGAGGGGGGCCCCTCCAGCTGGTTGGTTGGAGGGGCCCCTGGTGGTTGTGGGTTGGGTTATTGGAGGTGTTGGTCGGGTTGTTGGGTGGTGGTGGTGCATTGGGCGTGGAGGGTCCAGTTTTCGGTGGTTACTTCACCGGGGTTGACGGTGGTTTCGCGGAACTGTGGCTGGTGTCCGTCTTTGGCCACGATCATGAAGAAGGGGCTGTTGCGGAAGTCGAGCCAGTGGGCGTAGCCGCCGTTTTCGTCGGTGAACAGGGACATTTCCATTGCCCAGGTGGATAGGTGCACGGTGGC
>WHTQ01000200.1 GCA_009377645.1 Micromonosporaceae bacterium
CACCTTCGGTGCGTGAGACGCCGATCACGGTGCGTGCTCGCCGTGGTGGGGCCTTCCGGAGGACAGCAGACCGGTGGGGTCACTGCCCGTGATCGCGGCGGGCCGGTTGACGGTGGCGCGGCGGGCGGCAAGCCATGGGCGGCGCAGGCGAGAGCAGAGCGTCGCGCGGCGCGTCCACGCTCGCCGACGCGAGACGGGCCGTCGGGGGCGGGGGCGGCTGCGGGGTTGCGGCGCGGCGGCGGCGTAGGCTCGCCGCGTCCGTGACCAAGGAGGCGAGGGGCGGCAGGCGGGCTGGGCCGCCGGTGCTGGTGTGGGAGCCGACTATGGTCTGGCAGTGCGACGGGTGCGGCCTGCGGGTCGCCGAGCGTGCGGTGCAGGAGTGGGAGGACCAGGACTGGCTGTCCGAGCTGATCGACCGCGACAACCGCACTTGGTGCCAGCCGTACAAGCTGGGGGTGTTCGGCCGCGGCCCGGTGTGCTGACCCGCCCGGCCCGGCGTTCTGGTCGGCCGCGACCGGCGCAGTGCGACCGCCAGGGGGCGGTGGCGGTCGCCCGTGGGGGCTGACCGACGACAGGGCTGGCGACGCCAGCCCTGTATATGTGTCCGGGCGGGGCATGAGTGGACCGTGACGCGCAGGCGTTGACCGCCGGGTCGACCGCGGGGTTGTCGCCGGGGTTGATCGGAGCGTTGGGGTTGATGGGCGGGTCACCGCGCGATCCCGTCCCGGCTCTGGTCGCGGTCGGGCCACAGTTGGTCGGGGTCGACGCCGAGGCGGTGGGCGAGGCGTTCGGTGGCGGCAGGGCTTGGGGTGCGCTGTCCTTGCCGCCAGTGCGCCACGGTGCTGGGGCTGACGCCGAGGTCGGCGGCGAGCCGGGTGCTGGTGAGCCCTTGGGTGGTGTGGTCGCGGCCGCCGTCCCGGTTGGGGTTGCGGGTGAGGGTGAGCAGGACGCGGCCGGGCAGCCCGGCCCAGATCCCGTCGGTGCCGTGGCGGCGGGTGTTGGGGTCGTCGAGGAAGGCTTGGCGGCAGTCGCCGAGTACGGGGCAGCCGCCGCAGGTGCGGCGGGCCTGTTCGGCGGGGTCGGTGGGGTCGGGCCACCAGGCTTCGGGGTCCAGGTCAGGGTCGGCGCAGGCGGCCCGTTCTGCCCAGCGGTCATCGCCGGTCGGTGGGGTGTCGAGGGCCTGGTCGACGGTGGGCGCGCCGGGGACCAGGGGCAGCTCGAGGCGGCCGCTGCGGCCGCCGCGGTGGCCGAGGTGGACCCGGTCGAAGACCTCGGCGACCTCGACGCCGAGGGCGGCGGTGGCGCCTTCGGCGTGCTCGACGGTGGGGGCGGCGCCGTCGGCCCACTTGCCCACGGTCGAGGGGGTGACGTTGACCGCGCGGGCCAGCCCGGTGGCGGTCATGCCCCGTTCGGCCAGCGCCGCGGCCAGCCGCGACGGCTTGG
>WHTQ01000072.1 GCA_009377645.1 Micromonosporaceae bacterium
CACGCAGACCCTCGGCATCCCGATGTCCGACGAAGCGGAGGGCCTCGCGACCCTGGGGCTGGCCGGCGGCGACCGGGCCACGCTGGTCTACGAGAAGCCGAACCACACCCCGGCCACGTACACCATCCTGAACTTCCCGGTGGACGACATCCACTCCACCGTCGAGGAGCTGACCCGGCGGGGGGTGGTCTTCGAGCGGTACGAGGGGCTGGCGGGCGACGAGAAGGGCGTCTACCGGGCGGGTCCGCTGATCGCCTGGTTCAAGGACCCGGCCGGCAACGTGCTGTCGGTGCTCCAAGACTCCTGACCGGTGGCGATACCTGACCGGCGGCCCGGCCGGCCGGGTGGTCATGGTCTGGTTCACTGGCAGCGTGGACGGTGGGGTGGAGCTGACCGCGTACCTGGTCAACGAGTCGCGGGCCCGGTGCCCGGAGCTGTCCCGGGACCGGCTGGCCGGCCAGTGGATCCCGGCCCGGGAGCGGGAGCAGGTCCGGGCGCTGTGGGACGAGTACGCCGGGTCCGTCTACCCGCACGACGACCTGGTCTGCTCGCTGCGCGGCCGGTACATCCTCGACCTCCTGGAGCAGGTGCTGCGCCAGGACCCGGACACCGTGCTGCTGGTGTGCGGGGCCGGCTTCACCTCGTACCCCTGGCTGTTGCCGTTCCCGGCGGCGGTGGAGGCCGACCTGCCGCGGGTGATCGAGGCGAAGCGGCGGCGGGTGGCCGAGCTGGTCGCCGCCGGGGTGATCGAGCCGCGGCCGGTCGAGCAGCTGCCGGTCGACCTGGCCGACCGGGCCGCCCGGGAGCGGCTGGTCGAGCGGGTGCGGGCGGTGGCGGCCGGCCGGCCGATCGCGTACCTGGCCGAGGGGCTGATCTTCTACCTGCCCGGCGCGGACGCCCGGGCGGTGGCCGGCCTCGGGGCGGCGACCGCCGCCGGTACGGTCAGCGTCGTGACCTACTGGCCGGTGGCGGCGGCGGACAACCGGGTGCTGGCCGCCCAGCGGGAGTGGTTCCGGCACTGGGCGGTGGCTCCGGAGGCGACCTACCTGACCACCGACGACCTGGCGGCGGCGGCCGGCGGGCCGGTCGACAACCACAGCCCGGAGGACCTGCAGCGCCGCTACCTGGGGGAGGTCAGCGTGCCCGAGACCGAGCTGGTGCCGGAGCACGTGGCGGTGGTCGGCCGGTGACCGGGGTGCTGCACCTGCAGACCCGCGCGTACCCGCTGCACCACGGGGCGATCGCGTTCGCGACCGGGCAGGTGAGCGTCCCGGGTCGGGGGGAGGTCCGGCTGTCCGCCGGGTCGCTGGGCTCGCACGCGTACAACCCGGAACCCACCGTCGAAGCCGACCTCACCGGGCTGGTACGCGGGGCGGTGGCGCTGCCCGGGACGGAGATCGTCAGCTGCCGGGCCCGGCTGATCACGGCCGGTACGGTGCTGCTGGTGTACGCGCTGCGGCACCAGGCCGACCTGTCCGGGATGGACGCGTACCGGCTGGCCGACTTCGACGCGACGGTCAACCGCGAGCTGCGGGACGCGGACAGTGCGGTGATCGGGGAGGCGCTGTACGCGGCGGTGGAGGCCGGGGTGCTGCGGGACCTGGTGCTCCGGCCGGGGCACGTGGCCGGCACCGGGCCCACCTCGGTGGACCGGCGGGCGGTCCGGTACAACTGCCACTTCGTCACCGCCCGCCCGCCGTGGGCGCCCGACTCCCGGGTGCCGGACCTGCCGTTGGGGCCGCGCTGCCGGGTGCTGCTGCCCTACACCTACGCCTGGGAGGCGGACCCGGACACGCCGCTGGACGAGATCGTCACGATGCTGGAGCCGGCCGACATCGCCACCGCCCAGCTGTCGGTGGTGTTCAGCGCCACCATCGGGGGCCGCCGGATCCTGGACGAGCTGTCCCGGTCGGCGCCCGGCCCGCTCCGGGGCGAGGATCTGCGGCGCTTCCTCGACCGGGTCTGGGCCTCCTACCACCAGCTGGACTTCTACCGGCTGGAGTCGGCCCAGGACCATCGGGCGACCTACCTGGCCGCCCGGGAGACCATCGGGCTGGACCGGGCGCACGGGCGGGCCGGCGAGCTGCTCGACTACGTCGGCTCCTCGCTGCTGGCCGAGTCGTCCCGGCGCACCCAGCTGCTCGACTCCCGGCTGAACCGGGTCGCCGCGGCGCTGACGGTGGTGGTGGCCGCGGCGTTCGCGGTCGACCTGGCCGCGTTCATGTTCCCGGCACCGGGGTGGGCGACCCGGGTCGCGGTGGTGAGCGGGGTCACCCTGCTGTCGGTGGCGGCGCTGGCGGCGACCGTGCTGTCGGCGCGGGAACGCCGCCGGGTGCCGCAGGCTCGCCGGATCCCGCGGGCCCGCCGGGTGCCGCGGGCCCGCCCGCCCGCGCCGCCGCCGGACGGGAGCCGGGCCGCCGACGACCCGCCCCGGATCGGGCTGCGCTGAACGAGGAGGATGGCGCTCATGAAGTACCTGCTGATGATCTACGGGAACCAGTCCACCTGGGACTCCTGGTCGGACGAAGACGTCCGTTCCGTGCTCCGATCGCACGAGCAGCTGCAGGCCGAGCTGACCGCCTCCGGAGAGCTGGTCGGCGGGGCCGGGCTGACCACCATGGGCGCCCGGAGCGTACGGGTCAACGGCGGCGTCCCGGCGGTGACCGACGGGCCGTTCACCGAGGCCAAGGAGGTGCTGGCCGGCTACTACCTGGTGGAGTGCGACAGCCTGGAGCGGGCCACCGAGATCGCGGCCCGGCTGCCGGAGGCCCGCTACGACCCGGTGGAGGTGCGGCGGGTGATGGACCCGTCCGAGATCGGGATGAGGGCCTGACTCAGCCGGGCGGCGTTATCACCGTCAGGGTCGGGAAGTAGTGGCGGTATCGGGTGGGGTCGCGGGTCAGCAGGTGGTAACCGCAGACCGCTGCGTGGGCGCCGATGTAGATGTCGGCGATCGGTGAACGTTTGGTCCCGCCGAGCGTGACTAGGCGTCGCGGAGCCGGAACGCGAGGGCGCCTAGCAGGGCAGCGGCGCCGGCGTACGCGGCCAGCACGCCCAGCCCGACCCAGGGTCCGATCGGCAGCTCGTCGAGTCCGATCGTGGCCAGGATCGCCAGCCCCGGCGGTGGTCGGCCCGATCCGGTACAGCCACTCGTACCACTGTGGATGGCTGGCCAGCAGGGTCGCGACGATCGGGAAGCCGTAGAGCAGTGCCAGCACGGCGGTGACCGCACCGGCCGAATCCCGGACGGCCGTCCGCCGGGCTGACTCCCCGCGAGACCGAGGTGCTGCGGCTGCTCGCCGAGGGACTGTCCAACCCGGAGATCGCGGCCCGTCTGGTGGTCGGCGAGGAGACCGTCAAGTCGCACGTGAGCCGGGTGCTGAGCAAGCTCGGGCTGCGGGACTGGACCCAGGCGGTGGTGGCGGCCTACGAGTCCGGGCTGGTGGTCCCCACACCGGACAGTGACCGGGGTTGGGTCGCGGCGCGGGCGGCCCGCCCGCGCCGCGACCCCTACCTAGACGGCACCGGCCGGAGAAAGGCGCGTGGCGTCCCGGCGCGCAGCGCGGCGCGGCGCGGTGCCGGCAGCCACGGTCCGCGACCGGAACACGTGGCTGAACAGGGCGTCGAGGTGCCGGACCCGGCGCGGGTCGCGGGTCGGGATCCAGAACCGTTCCCGAACCCCGTCCGTGACCGTGAGCGCCAGCTCGGCTCCGGACCGCTGGTCGGCGCTCCAGACCACATTCGACACATCTCGCAGCTCGGCCGCGAGATGCAGCTGCACCCGGTGCAGCAGCCGGCTCTCCCGGGTCACCACCAGCCTCCGGTTGGTGAGCAGGAGCAGGAACGAACCCGCCATCGGCAGGCCGGGCCGCTGGGAGCGGGCAACCAGCACAGTGGTCTCGTCCGATGACACGCAGCGGCGCAGCATCGACATGTGCCGGCTGACGACCGGGATCGGTAGCCCCGCCTCCGACGTGGCGGGCAGGAACGTTCGGGAAAAGACGTCCATAACTAGCCAACGATCCGTCGCCCCGGGCGTGACGTGAACCACCCGCACTTCCCCCCGCTGGGTGGCCGGTGCCGGCGCTCAGCCGGGCAGCAGCTCGAGGATGGTGGCGTTGGCCATGCCGCCGCCCTCGCACATGGTCTGCAGCCCGAACCGGAGCTCCTGCTCGCGCATGTGGTGCAGCAGGGTGGTCATGATCCGGGCGCCGGAGGCGCCGAGCGGGTGCCCGATCGCGATCGCACCGCCGCGGGGGTTGAGCCGGGCCGGGTCCGCTCCGGTCTCGGCGAGCCAGGCCAGCGGGACCGGCGCGAACGCCTCGTTGACCTCGTACCCGCCGATGTCGGCCAGCTTCAGGCCGGCCCGCTCCAGTGCCCGGGCGGTGGCCGGCAGGACCGCGGTCAGCATGACCACCGGGTCGTCGGCGGCCAGGACCGCGGTGTGGATCCGGGCCAGCGGGCGCAGGCCGTGAGCGCGGGCCCAGTCGCTGCTGGTGACCGCCAGCGCGGCCGCGCCGTCCGAGATCTGGGAGGCGGAGCCGGCGGTCACCACCCCGGCCGGGTCGAACGGGGTCGGCAGCGCGGCCAGCCGCTCCAGGCTGCTGTCCCGGCGGACGCCTTCGTCGGCGCCGACCAGGCCGACCGGGAGCAGCTCGGCCGCGACCACCCCGGAGTCCTGGGCGGCGGCGGCCCGGTCATGGCTGGCCAGCGAGAACTCGTCGAGCTGGGAGCGGGACAGCCCCCACCGGGCGGCGATCAGCTCGGCGCCGGCGCCCTGGCTGAACGGGACCACGGCACCGTCGGTGAACCCCTCGGTGCCGGCGTAGCGGGCCCGCACCGCGTCGCCGAACGGGCGCTGGTCGATCACCGGTGCGCCGATCGGCACCCGGCTCATCGACTCCACCCCGCCGGCCACCACCAGGTCGGCCTGCCCGGCGATCACGGCGGCGGCGGCGAAGTGCACCGCCTGCTGGCTGGAGCCGCACTGCCGGTCGATGGTGGTGCCGGCGACCGACTCCGGCCAGCCGGCGGCCAGGGCGGCGCTGCGCCCGACGTTCACCGACTGCTCGCCGACCTGCGACACGCAGCCCCAGATCACGTCGTCCACGCCGGCCGGGTCCAGCCCGGTCCGGTCGGCCAGTGCCGCCAGCACCTGCCCGGACAGGTCGACCGGGTGCACCCCGGCCAGACCGCCGCCGCGCCGCCCGACCGGCGTCCGGACCGCTCCCACGATGACCGCGTCGCGCATGTCTCTACTCCTCAGTAACTTCGCACCTCCATGGTACGTCCGGCGGTGGCTAGGCTGGGCCGCGTGGAGCACCGCTGGCGGATCCCCCGGAAGGTGCCGATCGGCAAGCTGGCGGTGGCCGCGATCGTGGGAGTGGTGGGCGGGTTCGCGGGCTCCGAAGCCTGGCAGTTCGGGGTGGTGGCGGCGGTGGTCGCGGGCCTGGTGGCCTGGGCGGCCCGGGATCTGGTCGAGCCGGTGCGGCTGCGCGCGGACCCGGCCGGGCTGACCGTGGTGACCGGGTTCGCGCGGCGACGCCGGCTGGGCTGGCCGCAGGTCGAGCGGGTCCGGGTGGACGTGCGGCGCCGGTCCCGGCTGCTGGAGGTGGACACCGGCGAGGCGCTGTACCTGTTCAGCCGGTACGACGTGGACGCCGACCTGGACCAGGTCGCCGGCCAGCTGGAGCTGCTGCGGGCGGCCGCGGCCCGGTGACGGGGGGCCTGGCGGTCAGGTCAGCAGGACGGTGCGGGTGGCGGTCAGCACCAGCAGCAGCGCCGTCACCCCGGCGATGGTGGTGGACTGCACCACGACGCGGTGCTGGGCCGGCGCGTACGCGAGCCCGGCCGCGATCACCGCCCCGGTGGCCAGTCCGCCTAGGTGCCCCCAGATCGAGATGTTCGATATGACGAACGTGAGCACCAGGTTGATCACCAGGATTGTCGTGATCATGGAGGTGTCGCGTCCGAGCCGCCGCATCAGGATGTAGAACGCCGCGAACAGCCCGAACACCGCGCCGGACGCCCCGGCCGAGATCGTCCCCATCGAGGCGAACAGGTAGGTGGCGACGCCGCCGCCGAGCCCGGAGAGCAGGTAGAGGGCGAGGAACCGGGCCCGGCCGAGCAGCGGCTCCAGCGCCCTGCCGACGATCCACAGCGCGTACATGTTCAGCAGCAGGTGGAAGATGCCGTAGTGCAGGAACATCGAGGTGACCAGCCGGTAGTACTCCCCTTCGGCGACACCGCCGAACCCGATCTCCTCGGTGGCCACATCCAGCCAGATCTCCGGGCCCGGCTGCAGGCCGCCCCAGATGTGGACCGGGGTGATCCCGCCGAGCAGGCCGCCCCAGCCGCCGCCCGCGGCGGCCTGCGTCCCGCCGATGAACAGCACCACCACGGCGACCGCCACGTTCAGCCCGATCAGCGTCATGGTGACGTGCCCGTGCCGGCCGGCGAGCGTGCCGCCGAACGCCGTCCGAGCCGCCGGCTGGGAGCGCCGCCCGGCGGCGACGCACTCCGGGCACTGGTGGCCGACCGCGGCGTCGTTCATGCAGGACGGGCAGATCGGCCGGTCGCACCGGCTACAGCGCAGATACGTCTCGCGGGAGGGGTGCCGGTAGCAGACCGGGACGGTGGGCTGACTCACGCCGCAACCCTAGCTTGCAACGGTGGGTTTCATCCGCGGCAGTTTGCAGCGACTTACCGGGGCATCGAGGTCACTCGTGGCTGGCACAACCGGCCGCCACGCTGCCCACAACGGTGGCTATCATCCGCCTACCTCGACCCGCTCGATCGTCACCTCGGTCTTCGGCCGGTCCTGCGAGTCGGTCGGGGCGCCCGCGATCGTGTCCACCACCCGGGCCGACTCGTCGTCAGCGACCACCCCGAAGATCGTGTGCTTGAAGTTCAGGTGCGGCTGCGGCCCGACCGTGATGAAGAACTGCGAACCGTTGGTACGCGGCCCGGCGTTCGCCATCGCCAGCAGGTAGGGCCGGTCGAAGGTCAGCTCCGGGTGGAACTCGTCGTCGAACGTGTACCCCGGCCCGCCCCGCCCGGTGCCGGTGGGATCGCCCATCTGGACCATGAACCCGTCGATCACCCGGTGCGCGGTCGTGCCGTCGAAGTACGGCCCCGATCCGGGCTGGCCGGTCCGCGGGTCGGTGTACTCCTTCGCGCCCGCCGCCAACTCGGTGAAGTTGCGGACGGTCTTCGGCGCGTGGTTCGGGAACAGCTCCAGCCGGATCGGGCCGGCGCTGGTGTGCAGGGTGGCTGAGTTCGCCACGGAACCCACTCCTCGTCGGTCGATGGTCGGTTACCCGCCGATCCTCCCACGCCCCTGCCGGGCAGCTGCCGGGGCACCGTCCTGGCGGCAGCCGGCCAGCGAGGACCGAAAGTCGCAAGTCTGGGGTTTCGGTGGTGCAGGGGGATGGAACAAGAGAGGATGACCGGGGGAAAGCAGGGCATCCGCCCAGCGGGGGAAATCAGGGAGGTGGCGGAGAGTGTTCCGACAGAACGAGACCAAGACCCGCGGCGAGCTGTTGCGGACCGAGCTGGGCGAGTCGTGGGACCACGCGCTGCGCGCGGCGGGTCACGCCGCCGGCGGGGTGCGGGCCGCGGTCGGGCCGAAGGTCGCGCCAGCGGCGGTACGCGTGCGGGGTGCGGCGGCGAGCGGTTGGGGTTCGACCAAGTCGGCGCTCGCCCCGCTCAGCGAGGCGGCCCAGCACGGTGCCCAGACCGCCCGGCGGCGCGGCAAGTCGGCCAAGCCGGCCAAGCCCGGCAAGCGGGCGCGCCGGCGCTGGCCGAAGCTGGCCGGGCTGATGGCCGGGGGGGCCGCGGTCGGTGCGACCGCCGCCTACCTGGTGCGCCGCCGGCGGCAGCAGCAGTGGGAGGACTACCAGGCCGAGCCGCTGGCCCCAGCCGGCGACGGGGACTCGCTGGCCAGCAGCGCCGGAGTCGGCACTGGCGCGGCAACCGGCCCGGACCGGGCCGCCACGCCGGCTGGGTCTGCGCCGGCTGGGTCTGCGCCGGCTGGGTCTGCGGCGGCAGGGTCTGCGGCGGCAGGGTCTGCGGCGCCGGCTGGTGCGGAGCCGGGCGCAGTGCCGGCCGGCGGGCAGGGTTCCTCCAGCAGCACCGCCCGAGCGGCGGAGTCGGTGGACGCCACCGCTTCCCGGAACAGCCGGACCTGAGCGTCGCCGCGCGCCAGTGGGAGTGGAATGGCGCCGGGTGGACCGACCGCTACGGGGGTGGGGCGCGAACGGCCCACCCGGCGCCTTTTGGGGGGCGGGTGTCTCGCCTGCGCGGGATCGATCGCATAGTGATCCCGCTGGCAGTATTCTGATCCATCCCGCACCCCGTTGGGAACCCCTAACCCCGAGTAATCACTACAACTTTACGTGGTTTGGGCGTTACGGTGCGCGAGAACCAGTGGTCAGGCTCGCGCCTCGGCGACCGCTGCCGCGAGCCGCCGGACCCCCTCCTCGACCTGGTCGTCGGTCACCGCCGAGTAGGCGAGCCGCAGCGCGTGCTCGCCACCGTCCAGCAGGAAGTCGCTGCCCTTGACCACCGCCACCCCCCGGGCGGCGGCGGCCGTGGCGACCGCGTCCGACCGCACGTCCGCGGGTAGCTCGACCCACAGGAAGTAACCGCCGGCGGGCTCGGTGAACCGGGCCTCCGGCAGGTGGGTGCGCAGGGCGTCGGCGAGCAACCGGACCCGCCTGGCCAGCGCTCCGCGTACCCGTTGCACGGAGCGGTCGAGATCGCCGGAGACGCAGAACTGGTGGACGATCGCCTGCGCCACCATCCCGGGTGAGATGTAGGTGCTGGTCGCCCGGTCCGCGATCGCGGTGATCGTCTCCGGTGGTCCGATCAGGTAGCCGACCCGGATCCCGGGGCAGACGGTCTTGGTGAAGCTGGACGCGTGCAGCACCACCGGGGCCGGCGGTGCCGCCCGGTCGGCGAGCGAGAGCAGCGAGGGCAGCGGGTCCCCGTGGAACCGGATCTCCGCGTACGGGTCGTCCTCGAAGACCGGGAACCCGAGCTCCGCTGCGAGCGCGAGCAGGGCGTGCCGCTTGGCCAGCGACAGGGTGACTCCGGCCGGGTTCTGGTAGTTCGGGATCACGTGGGCCAGCGCCGGGCGTACCCCGGTCTCCAGCAGCTTGCGCAGCTCATCCAGGTCGATCCCGTCCGGCTGCAGGGTGACCTGGTGCACCCGCGCCCCGGCGGCGACCAGGTTACCCAGCGTCCGGTCGTAGGTTGGCCGCTCGACGACCACCTCCGTGCCGGCGCCGACCAGCTGGTCGAACAGGAACGCGTCGGCCTGCATCGAGCCGTTGGTGACCAGCACCCGGTCGGCGGGCACGCCGTGCCGGCCGGCGATCCACTCCCGCAGCGGGGGGTACCCGTACGCACTGCCGTAGCCGGTGATCCCGGCCGGGTCGGTCTCGAAGGCCCGGACGGCCGCCGCCGACAGGCCGGCGACATCGACGATGTCCAGCGAGGGCGCTCCGCGCGCGAATGAGATGGGCTGTGCCGCCATGCTCCATAGCGTAACCGCCGTCGATCTTGTGGCCGGTCGCCGGCCAGCGGCGCACATCCTGACGCGGCGCCCGCCCCGACCGCAGGATCTACGTCGGGGCCGGGTCGTGCTCCCGCGCCCAGACCCGCATGATGTCGCGCACCGAGATCACGCCGATCACGTCCTGGCCCTCGATCACCACCAGGTGGCGGAACCCGCCCCGGGCCATCGCGCTGGCCGCCTCGGTGAGGGTCCAGTCCGGGACGGCGTAGACCACGTCCCGGGTGATGTGGCCGGCCACCCGCTCCGAGTCCGGGTCGAGCCCGGCCCCGACCGCGTTGAGCAGGTCTCGCTCGGTGAGGATGCCGACCCCCTCGGAGTCCGGGTCCATCACGATCGCGGAGCCGACCCGCCGCGCCGCCATCCGTTCGGCGACCTGTCGCAGGGTGTGCTCCGGCCCCACCACGAGCACTGGCTTGGTCATTGCGTCCCGCACCCGCATCCCGCCACCTCCAATTGTCACCGTACGGCCATTTTCGCCCGAACCGGCGCAGTTTCGCTACCCATCCGAGCCAGCGCCGTCAGCGGCGACCGTTCCGGAAGAAGTCGCGGACCAGTGCCGCGCACTCCGCCTCCAGCACGCCGGCGGACACCTCCGGGCGGTGCGGCAGGCGGCGGTCGCGCACCACGTCCCAGAGCGAGCCGACCGCGCCGGTCTTCGGCTCCCAGGCCCCGAAGACCAGGTGCGACACCCGGGCTAGCACCAGCGCCCCGGCGCACATCGTGCACGGCTCCAGGGTCGCCACCAGGGTGCAGCCGGTCAGCCGCCAGGAACCGGTCACCGCGGCCGCCCGGCGCAGCGCCACGATCTCGGCGTGGGCGGTCGGATCCCCGGTCAGCTCCCGCTCGTTGCGCCCCGCCGCGAGCTCACCGCCGTCCGGCCCGAACACCACCGCCCCGACCGGCACATCGTCGGGCGGTACGCCCGCCGGGTCGGCGGCCACCGCCAGTGCCCGCCGCATCCACTCCTCGAACACCGCCCGCCGGCTGGCCTCCGTCAGCGCCACCGGTTCGCTCCAGCGCTCACGCTTCCCGCAGCTCCTCCAGCTCGTCGCCGAACCCGATCGCCTGCGCCACCTCGGCGGTGACGTCGGCCGGCAGCATCCCCTCCCGGGCGCAGGTGGTCAGCAGGCGGTGGGCCGACATCCCGAGGTCGGTCAACAGGTCCGCGTCCCCCACCGGGTCCGCCTCCGGGTCCGCGGCCGGCTGCTCCTCGCCGTCGTCGGCCACCGCCTCGGCGATCGCGTCCTCGATCTCCAGCGCCGGGATCTCGATGTCCCCCAACAGCAGCATCCCCAGCCGGGACTCCTGCGCGAACGCCGAGTCCGACCCGAACACCCGCAGGTTCTCACCCTGGTCCAGCCGCATGATCACCAGGTACGTGTCGTCCGCTTCGACGAACAGCAGCGAGACGTCCGCGTACGGGTCGACGTCCCGCAGCCGGTCCGCTACTTCCTCGACATCGGCCGCACCGCTGATGTCGAGCTCGGAAGCTGCCCAGCCATCCTTCCCCCGCACCACCGCGGCCGCCACGTACGACACTGGTCCCCTGCCTCTCCGCCCCGCCCATCTAACCCGAGGTCCCGATGGTGACGCTATCTGTTCCTCGCCACACAGGCTAGGATTCCCGCCCGACTACCGTCGCCGCCGCGACTCACCACAACGGCCAGTCGCCGTTGGCCGCCCAGGACACCACGACCGACCCGCCGACGACTGTCCATCCTGCCCCGATCGCGAGCGCCACCCCGACCGCCGCGCCCCGGTCCCCGTACCGCGCCAGCCAGAACGCCACCGACCAGGCCGCTGCCCCGGCCCCCACCACCCACCAGACCCGGCTGGGCAGGTCGCTGCCGAGCAGCGCGAACAGCAGCAGCCAGCCGGCGCCGGCGGCCAGCCCGAGCAGCACCGCGCGGGAGCGGACCGGGTGTGGCTCGCGGTACGTCCGGCGGGGCGGTCCGGTCGGGAACAGCCCCGAGGGCGGGGTCGGGTAGATGCCCACCAGGGCAGGCTATCCCCGCGGCGGGCAGGCATGTGCGAAGCTCCGTCGGTGGACATTGCGGTAGTCGGGCTCGGTCTGATCGGCGGCTCGGTGCTGCGTGCGCTGGCCGCGGCCGGGCACACGCTGCGCGGCTACGACTCCGACCCGGCCACCCGCGCCACCGCCCGGACCGCGGCGGCACAGGCCCGACCGGGCGGCCGCTGGCGGGTCGCCGGCGAGATCGGGGAAGCGGTGGCCGGGGCCGAGCTGGTGGTGGTGGCGGTTCCGTTGCCGGCGGTGGCGGAGGTGCTGGATCAGCTGGTCGCGGCCGGGTACGCCGGCCTGGTCACCGACGTCACCTCGGTCAAGGCGCCGGTACGTGAGCTGGTGGCGGCCCGGCTGGACCGGCCGCACGCCCGGCTGGCCGGGTATGTCGGCGGGCACCCGATGACCGGGTCCGAGACCGCTGGCTTCACCTCGGCCGACCCGTCCTTGCTGACCGGGTGCGCGTGGGTGCTCTGCCTGGAGCCGGAGACGTCGCTCGCGGACTGGCTGACCCTGGCCGATCTGGTCACCCGGCTCGGGGCCCGGGTAGTCCCGACCACCTCGGCCGACCACGACGCCGCGGTCGCCGCGGTCTCGCACGTCCCCCACCTGCTCGCGGCCGCGCTGGCCGGCTCGGTGGCCGGCGACCCACTGGCGCTGACCCTGGCCGCCGGCTCGTTCCGGGACGGCACCCGGGTCGCCGCCAGCCCACCCGACCTGGTCGCGGCGATGTGCGCCGGCAACCCGGCGGCCGCCCCGGCCCTCGCGGCGGTCACCGCCGCCCTCGCCGATGCCGCCGCCGCCCTGGCCTCATCGCACCCGTTCCCCGCCCTCCGCAGCTGGCTCACCCCCGCCGCCGCGGTCCGGGCCGGCTGGCCACCCGCCCCCGGCGCCCGGCTCGACCTGCCCGCCACCCCGGATGCGCTGCTGCGGCTCGGGCGGGCTGGCGGCTGGGTGACCACGGTGGCCCCTGACCGCCGCACCGTCCACGCCACCCGCCCCCCGCCCGCCTAGCGCGTTGATCATGGAGTTTCGTGGGCGGGTCCCGGGCCGATCACCGGAGTCCCGGGCCCGATCACCCGGCGGTCGGTGACGATCGCCGTGACCAGATCGGCCGGCGTCACGTCGAAGGCCGGGTTCACCGCCGCGGCACCGTCCGGAGCGGTCACCGCACCGCGGTACCCGAGCACCTCAGCCGGGTCCCGGTCCTCGATCGGCACATCCGCCCCGCTGGCGGTCGTCGAGTCGACCGTGGACTCCGGCGCGACGACCAGGAACGGGATGCCGGCCCGGGCCGCGCCGAGCGCGTGCGCGTACGTGCCGATCTTGTTGACCACGTCGCCGTTGGCGCAGATCCGGTCGGCACCGACGACCACCGCGTCCACCTCGCCCCGGGCCACCAGGTACGGGCCGGCGGCGTCCACCGCCACCCGGTAGGGCACTCCGGCCCGGGCCAGCTCCCAGGCGGTCAGCCGGGCGCCCTGCAACAACGGCCTGGTCTCGCTGGCGACCACGCCGCCGAGCGCGCCCCGCCGGTGCAGCTCGGTCACCACCGCCAGTGCGGTGCCGCCAGTCACCGCCGCTAGCGCACCGGTGTTGCAATGAGTGAGCAGCCGCGGGGCCGGCCCGCACCATTCGCTGACCAGATCGGCCCCGCGCGCCGCCATCGCCGCCGAGCTGGCGATCTCCTCATCCCGCACCGCCAGCGCCTCGGCCAGCACCGCGTCGGGTCCGTCGGTCAGCCGGGCCGCCGCCCGCCGAACCCCGGCTGCCAGGTTGACCGCGGTCGGCCGGGCCGCCCCGATCTCGCGTACGGCCGCGTCCCGTCCGGGGCCGGGCGAGTGCTCGCGGGCGGCGAGCGCGACCCCCATCGCCCCGGCCACCCCGAGCGCCGGCGCCCCCCGTACGGCGAGCGTACGGACGGCCTCGACCAGCTCCGCCACGGTGGTCAGCCGGCGCACCTCCAGCCGCTCCGGCAGGATGGTCTGGTCGATGATCTCGACCGCTCCGCCGACCCAGTCGATCGTCCGCATCCGGCACCCCCTTCAGCCCCAACCGTAAGCCAGCAGCCTTGATCCTGAAACTTGTCCGGGATGGGGCGGTCTAACGGCTGGATGGAACCATCCGGCTGTCCACGCTGGAGCAGGAGCAGCCCCGGTAGAGTAGCCCGAATGACCGCTCGGGACCCGATCGCCGACCTGCGCCGGATCGCCTTCCTGCTGGAGCGCGCCAACGAGGGCACCTATCGGGTGCGGGCGTTCCGATCCGCCGCCGCGGCACTGGCCGGGCTCCCCGATCAGGAGATCGCCGAGCGGGCGGCGGCCGGCACGCTGGCCCAGCTGTCGGGAGTCGGCGAGGTCACCGCCCGGTGCATCGCCGAGTCGCTCGCCGGTGAGGAGCCGGTCTACCTGCGCCGGTTGGAGGCCACCGCCGGGGTCGACCTTGATGACGCCACCGCTGCGCTGCGGGCGGCCCTGCGGGGAGACTGCCACCTGCATTCGGACTGGTCGGACGGCGGGTCCCCGATCGAGGAGATGGCGCTGGCCGGGGTCGAGCTGGGCCACGAGTACCTGGTGCTGACCGACCACTCGCCGCGGCTCACGGTGGCCCGCGGCCTGACCGCCGCCCGGCTGCGCCGGCAGATCGAGCGGGTCGCGGCGATTAACCAGTCGCTGCCGGAGGGGTTCCGGTTGTTCACCGGGATCGAGGTGGACATCCTGGAGGACGGGTCACTGGACCAGCAGGACTCGCTGCTGGCGGAGCTGGACGTGGTGGTGGCATCCGTCCACAGTGGGCTGCGCGACGACGCGGGTCGGATGACCCGGCGGATGCTGCGGGCGGTCGAGAACCCGCATGTCGACATCCTCGGGCACTGCACCGGCCGGAAGGTGCCGGCGTCGAACGTCGGGCTGGGCGGCGACGGGGACAAGGGCCACCGGACCGGCCGTACCCGCCCGCCGAGCGACTTCGACGCCGCCGCGGTGTTCGCCGCCTGCGCGGCGGCCGACAAGGCGGTGGAGATCAACTGTCGGCCGGACCGGCTGGACCCGCCGAAGCGGCTGCTGCGCCAGGCGCTGGAGGCCGGCTGCCGGTTCGCCATCGACAGCGACGCGCACGCCCCGGGCCAGCTGGACTGGCAGCGGTACGGCTGCGAGCGGGCGTCGTTGTGCGGGGTCGAGCCGGACCGGGTGGTCAACACGTGGCCCGCGGACGAGCTGCTGGCCTGGACGGCCGGGCACGACTGAGCACCTGCCGGCAGCGCCCCCGCAGCGCCGCCGCCCGCTACGGCACTCCGGGCGCCGGGGCGGGCGCGGCCGGGGCGGTGGTGGTCGCGGGTTCCAACCGGGGCCGGCGGCGGCGCAGCGGCAGGCCCTGGGTGATCGCGATGCCGCTGAACACCACCAGCGTGCCGACCGGCTGATACCAGGTGAGGGACTCGCTGAGCACGATCACCCCGATCAGCATGGCGAACAGCGGCACGAGATAGGTAACCAGCGATGCCGCGCTCGCCCCGACCAGCCGGATGTTCCGGTAGTGGATGAGGTGCGCGAAGCCGGTGCCGAGTATGCCGAGCGCCAGCATGCTGGCGATCAGCTGGCCGGAGAGCTGGCCCATGGCCGGCGGCGCGCCGCCGGCGGCGAGCGGGGCGATCACCGCCATCACCGCGGTGGCCACCAGCATCTGGCCGGCCACCAGGGCCAGCCCGGACGACTGCCGGGTGGTGACGAAGCGCTTGAGGTAGGCGATCGCCACGCCGTAGCACGCGGACGCAGCGAAGCACATCAGCTGCCCGGACAGCATCGCGCCGCCGGCCCCGTTCCAGACCCCGAGCACCACCAGCACGCCGGCGAACCCGACGGCGATCCCGGTCACGTTGCGGACGGTGAGCTTCTCGGTGCGGAACACCAGCGCCGCCAGCGGCAGCGCCACCAGTGGAGTGGTGGCGTTCCAGATGCCGGCCAGCAGGGACGGGATCCGCTGCTCGCCGTAGCCGAACAGAGTGAACGGGAGGGCCACCCCGATCGTGCCGACCACCGCCAGGTGCGCCCACACCCGCGGGCTGCGGGGCAGCCGGTCCCGCAGCAGCGCCACCAGCGCCAACATGGTGATCGCGCCCAGTGCCACCCGGCCGAGCGTCACGTAGACCGGGTGCAGCTCCGCCACCCCGACCTTGATGAACAGGAAGCTGGAGCCCCAGGTAGCGCCGAGCGCGATGAACCCGGGCACGATAAACCTGCGGGTGTCGGGGCGGTCAGGTGCGCGGCCGATCCTCACTCCTGACACTGTGCCCGGCTGGTGCGAGAAGTTGCCGCCGCCAGGACGCCCCGGGTGAGCCAACTCACGCCGCCGACCAGCTGATCATGGTGTTGCTACCCCGACACACCGGCGGCCCGCCCAAGGAACTCCATGATCAACACGGCCCAGGGAGCTCACTCGCGGCGACCGGTGACGGCCAGACCGACGCCGAGGCCGACCATGGTCAGGCCGGCCAGCCCCCCGACCAGGTCCAGCCGGCGGGTGGACCTGGCGAACCAGGCGCGCACGGTCCCGGCCGTCACGCCGTACGCGGTGTCGGAGACCACCGCGATCACCGTGAAGATCGCGCCGAGAACGATCATCTGCAGGCTGGCCGGACCACCCGAGCGGTCCACGAACTGGGGGAGCACGGCGGCCAGGAACACCGCGGTCTTCGGGTTGGTCACGCCGACCACGAACCCCTCCCACCAGGTGCGCCGGTCGCTGAGCGGGGCGGCCTGCTGCGCGAACGCCTCCCGGATCGCCCGGCGGTGCCGGATCGCCCGAATCCCGAGATAGATCAGATACCCGGCACCGGCCAGCTTGATCGTTGTGTACGCCGCCGCTGAGGCCTCGACTACCGCGCCCACGCCCACCGCGACCGCCACCGCCAGCACGAAGCTGCCGACCGCGCCGCCGACCGCCGTGGTCACCGCCACCCGCCGCCCGTACGCGAGTGCCCGGCTGACCACGAACAGCACGGACGGGCCGGGCGCCACCACGATCAGGACCGCGGCGACCGTGAACCCGAGCAGCAGCTCGACGGTGGGCACTCCTGCACGCTAGAGCGGCCGCGGCGGCCCCCGCGACCGGATTTGCTCGCCGAGGGCCGGGTCGGGCCCGCCCGGGAGCGGCGGACTGACGGTGAGCGGTGACACGATGGGGGGATGGGACGAGTGACCGATCGGCGCCGGGTGACCCGGATCGAGGTCCCGGCGGGCGAGGCGGCGGGCGGGGCGGCGGGCGCGGTCCGCCGCACCCGACCGGACACGCTGGTCGCCGAGGAGCCACTGGAGCTGCGGGTGGGCCGGGCCGGGGCGCCCCGACCGCCGCTGGCGGTGACCATGCGCACCCCCGGCGACGACCTCGACCTGGCGCTCGGCTTCCTGATAACGGAGGGGATCGTGGCCGGCCCGGACGACGTGCTGACCGCCCAGCTGTGTGCCGGTGCCGACGAACCGAACACCTACAACGTGGTGGACGTCACGCTGGCGCCGGACGTGCCGCCGCCGGACACCGACCCGAGCCGCAACTTCTACACCACCAGCTCCTGCGGCGTCTGCGGGAAGGCGAGCATCGACGCGGTGCGGACCCGATCCCGGTTCCAGGTGGACGGCGACCCGGTGCGGGTGGCGGCGGCGACGCTGGCCGGGCTGCCGGACCGGCTGCGCGAGGCGCAGCGGGTCTTCGCCCGCACCGGCGGGCTGCACGCGGCCGGGCTGTTCACCGCCACCGGAGAGCTGGCCGTCCTGCGCGAGGACGTCGGGCGGCACAACGCCGTGGACAAGGTGATCGGGTGGGCGGCCAAGGAACGGCGGCTGCCGCTGACCGGGCACGTGCTGCTGGTCTCCGGCCGGGCCAGCTTCGAGCTGACCCAGAAGGCGTGGATGGCCGGGGTGCCGATGCTGGCGGCGGTCTCGGCACCGAGCACGCTCGCGGTCAGCCTCGCCGAGGAGGCGGGCATGACCCTGGTCGGGTTCCTCCGTGGGGCCACGATGAACGCCTACGCCGGGGCCGACCGGATCACGTGATCTCATCGCCGGGCTCCCCGACCTCCGGCCAACCGTCTAGTGTCGACGGTGCCAGGCCCTGCTGGAGCGCGTCCAGGATCAGGGTCGCCATCGAGTAGCAGGGGTCCTCCTGCAGTGCGCGCTGCACCGCCAGCCCGGCAAGTGCCCCGTCGCCGGAGCGCCAGGCGGTGAAGGCGAGCAGGCTGGCCGGCGCCGGCACCAGCGGCGGGTCGGCCCGGCGGGTGAGGTCCGTCCACAGCCGCAGCTGCGACTGCTCGGTCGTGACCGCCCGCCAGGCGGCGTCCCGGACCGGGATGGACGCGAGCAGGAGCCCCAGCCGGGCCAGCTCGCCGTCGGCCAGCGCACCGCCCTCCGCATACCTGGTGCGGGCGGCGTCGAGGGCGGAGCGGCCGGCGCCGAGCACCGCCTCGGCCCGCCCGGCCTCCGGGACCGTCTCCAGCCAGCCCAGCAGCTCCCGCTCGGCCCGGTCGGTGGCCCGGGTCATCGCGGCCCGCTCGGCCCCGCCGACCGGGGCGATCCGGCCGGCCAGCTCCTGCCGGCTGCCGGCCGCGGTCAGCCCCGCGTACGTGCACCAGGCGGTCACCTGGCCGGTGCCGACCGGGTCGATCGGGACTCCCTCGGGTGGGCAGCACCGCGGGTTGTCGCACAGGTAGGACCACCACCGGCCGTCGGTGACCCGCAGCACCTCGGTGACCCGCAGGTCCCGCCGCCGCATCATGTCGTGGACCGCACCCAGCAGCGGATCGACGGCGGCGGCCGGGCCGTAGCCGAGCAGCGCCACCGCGTCGACGGGCTGCCTGACCACCAGGTCGGCGATCTCGCGCGCCGGGCCGATGACCGGGCCGCCGCCGGTGACTGGACCGCCGCCGCCGCCCGGGTCCGGAAGGCCGCCGCCCGGGTCCGGAAGGTCGCCGCGGGCGGCGAACGCGACCTCCCGATCCCGGAACCCGACCACGACCACGCTGTCGGTGGGGTGGAAGCCGAGCAGGTAGGGCGTGAACGCGATCAGGTCGGCGGGCGAGCGCAGGGTGACCAGCGGGGAGTCGGGCCTCGGGTCGGTTACCGGTGGGGCAGTCATGCGTCCAGCGTGGCCGCGGACCTGGCCGGCCGGAAGCCTCAGTCGGTTTCTGTGGATGACACGCCGTGCCGTCCACAGGCGGGCCGATCGCCGGTCGCCGATCTCCGCCGGTCAGTAGCGAAATCGAAGGTCGTGCACGTCCATTTCGTCGGTTTCGCGCCGGGGGCCGACGAGGTCGAGCCTGAGCCGGACCGCCGCCAACGTGTCGTAGCCGGCGGCGTGCAGGCACCGGATCGCGGCCACGTTGCGGCTCTCCGGGATCACCACCAGCTGCCGCAGCGCCCGGTTCCGGCCCTGGTCGGCCACGTGCGCCAGCAGCGCGGTGCCGACCCCCTGGCTGCGGTGCCGCTGGGTCACCACCACCGGGAAGACCTCGCCGGCGCGGCCGTTCAGGGTGAGCCCGACGAACCCGATCACCCCGTGCTCGGAGTCCTCGGCCACCCACATGCCGGACAGGTCGAGCCGGGTCAGGTACTCCTCGAACCCCACCCCCGGGTCGACCCCGCCGAGGTCCGGGTCGTCGTAGAGGTCTCGCTGCACCTGCGTCAGCTCGGCCCACAGCGCCCGGCAGACGTTGTGGTCGGTCGGGCGGTAGGCCCGGATGGACACGCTCATGCGGATTAACCTACCCGGAGTGGACCTCGCCTACCTGCGCGCACACCCGCACCAGCTCCCGGTCCTGCTGCACCACCAGCGGATCCGGGAGACGCCGGTGCCGGGCGGCAGCATCTGCGCGGCGTCCCGGCTGACCCTGGACGACGGCCGCTCGCTGTTCGCCAAGACCTGGCCGGATCCGGGCCCGGGTCTGGGTCCGGGCCGCCCGCCGGACGGGTTCTTCGCCGCCGAGGCGGCCGGGCTGCGCTGGCTGGCCGAGCCCGGCACGGTGGCGGTCCCGGAGGTGGTGGTCGCCACCGACACCCTGCTGGCGCTGGAGTGGGTGCCGCCCGGACCGGCCACGCCGGGCGCCGCGGAGCGGTTCGGCCGGGAGCTGGCCGGGCTGCACCGCGCCGGGGCGGGGGACTTCGGTGCCCCGTGGCCGGGTTACCTGGGCCGGCTGCCGCAGGACAACACCCTTACTCCTCCGCCCTGGTCGGCCTGGTTTGCCGCGTACCGGCTGGCGCCGCACCTGCGCGCCAGCGCCGACCGGGGGGCGCTGGCCGCCGCGGACGTCGCGCTGGTGGAACAGCTGCTGGCCCGAATCGACCGGTACGCCGACCGGTACGCGGTCGACGAGCCGCCCGCCCGGATCCACGGCGATCTGTGGCCGGGGAACCTGCTGTGGACCCGGCAGCGGGTATGGCTGGTCGACCCGGCCGCCCACGCCGGCCACCGGGAGACCGACCTGGCCACCCTCGCGCTGTTCGACGGCGCCCCGCACCTGGACCGGATCCTCGCCGGGTACCAGGAGGTCTGGCCGCTGGCCGACGGCTGGGCCGCCCGGGTACCGCTGCACCAGCTGCCCCTGCTGCTCGCCCACACCGCGATGTTCGGAGCCGGTTGGCGGGACGCGGTGGTCTCCGCCGCCACCCGAGCACTACAAGCGGGCTAGCCGCCGGCGAACGGCGGCAGCACGTCGACCACCGCCGGGTCGGGCAGCGGCCGGTCGCGGTCCCGCCAGGCCAGGCCGTCGACCAGGAAGCTGGCGGTTCCGAGCACTCGACCCAGCCGCTCCCCCCGGCGGGCGACCAGGGTGGCGGTGAGCTGGTGGAGCGTGCAGCCGGGCGGGACCTGGTCCTCAGCCACCCCGGCGGCCGCCCGCGCCCCGGCGAAGTACCGGACGGTCAGCACGGTTCAACCGCCGATGGCCGACATCGGCCGGGCCGGCTGCAGGAACGTCGGGTCGTCGATGCCGTGCCCGGGCAGCTTGGACCGCATCGCCGCCCGCCACCGCTCGGCCAGCTCGGCGTCGGTCGCGCCGCCCCGCATCGCCTCCCGCAGGTCGCTCTCGTCCCGGGCGAACAGGCAGTTGCGCACCTGCCCGTCGGCGGTCAGCCGGGTCCGGTCGCAGTCCCCGCAGAACGGGCGGGTAACGCTTCCGATCACCCCGACCTTCGCTGGCCGCCCGGCCGGGTCGGCGTACCCGTCCACCAGCCAGGTCTCGGCCGGCGCCGAGCCGCGGTGCTCCGGGTCCGGCCGCAGTGCGAACTCCGCCTCCAGCATCGCCAGGATCTCGGCCGCGGTCACCATCTGCGCCCGGTCCCAGCCGTGCTGCGGGTCCAGCGGCATCTGCTCGATGAACCGCAACTGGTAGCCGTGCGCCAGCGCGTACCGCAGCAGGTCGCCGGCCTCGCCGTCGTTGATGCCGCGCAGCAGCACGGCGTTCAGCTTCACCGGGGCCAGCCCGGCGGCGACCGCGCCGCGCAGCCCGGCCAGCACGTCCGGCAGCCGGCGCCGGTGCGCCAGCTGCGCGAACCGGTCCGGGTCGAGGGTGTCTAGCGACACGTTCACCCGGTCCAGCCCGGCCGCCACCAGCGGCCCGGCCAGCCGCTCCAGCCCGATCCCGTTGGTGGTCAGCGACAGCTTCGGGCGCGGGGACAGCGCCGCGGCGGCGGCCACGATCGGCACCAGCCCGGGCCGCAGCAGCGGCTCCCCGCCGGTGAACCGGATCTCGGTGACCCCGAGCAGCTCCACCGCGACCCGGAGCAGCCGGCCCACCTCGCCGTCGCTGAGCACGCTCGGGCCGGGCAGCCAGGGCAGCCCCTCCGGTGGCATGCAGTACGTGCAGCGCAGGTTGCACCGGTCGGTCAGCGAGACCCGTAGGTCGGTCGCCACTCGGCCGAACCGGTCCGCGAGCCCGGTTGTCGGCTCGGTGGCCGAGGTGGCGGTCGCCATCTCTCGACCGTAGCCGGGCGCCGGGCGTACGGCCATCCTGGCTACGGTTTCCTGCGTGGGCACCCTGGTCTTCCTCGCCATCCCGGCCGCCGTCCTCGGGGCGATCAGCCTCTACCTGTGGCAGCGGCTGGTACGCGACACCGCCGCGCCCGGCTGGCGGCGCCGGCTGGCCGGGTTCGGCCTGCTCGCCGGGGTGCCACTGGTGCTGGTGGCGCTGGCCGCCGGATCGCCGCTGCCGGGGTGGCTGGCCTGGCCCGGCTTCCTGTGGCTGGGGATCATGTTCTACCTGCTGGTGGCGCTGCTGCTGGTGGAGCTGCCGGTGCTGGCGGTCCGGCTGGCCCAGCGTCGCCGCGATCCCGACCCGGACCCGGCCCGCCGGTTGCTGTTGCGCCGCGGTGCGGCGATCACCGCCGGGGTGGCGGCGGCCGGGATCAGCGGCTTCGGAGTCTGGCGGGCGTACGCGCCGCCGGAGGTGCGGCGGCTGCAGGTGCCGCTGGCCCGGCTGGACCGGCGCGCCGACGGGCTGCGGGTGGCGGTGATCGCCGACCTGCACGTCAGCCCGATGTTCGGCAGCCGGCAGGTGGAGCGGGTGGTGGACCTCGTCAACGCGCTCGACGCCGACCTGGTCACGGTGGTCGGCGACCTGGTCTCCACGGAGGTCGGCGAGGTCGCCCGGTCGGCGGCGCCGTTGCGCGCGATGCGCAGCCGGTACGGGACGTTCTTCGTCACCGGCAACCACGAGTACTACCACGGGTATGAGGAGTGGCTGGCGGCCGCCGACGAGCTGGGCCTGCGGGTACTGCGTAACCAGCGGGTGGAGGTCGCGCACCGGGGCGGGGTGATCGACCTGGCCGGGGTGAACGACCGGGAGGGCAGCCGGTACGACGACCCGCCGGACTACGCCGCCGCGCTCGGCGACCGGGACCCTTCCCGGCCGGTGCTACTGCTGGCGCACCAGCCGGTGCAGGCGCACCGGGCCGCGGAGTTCGGTGTCGACCTGCAGCTGTCCGGGCACACCCACGGCGGGCAGCTCTACCCGTTCGACTACCTGGTGCGGCTGGACCAGCCGGCCGTCTCCGGGCTGGCCGAGATCGACGGCACGCTGGTCTACGTCACGAACGGGGCCGGCTTCTGGGGACCGCCGATGCGGGTCGGCGCCGACCCGGAGGTCACCCTGATCGAGCTCCGCGCTGGATAGGGGTTACCGGCGTAGTACGCTGGACAATGTGCCGATCGAGTGGTTGCCAGACGCGCTGGACCGTCTTACCGGTGACCTTGAACCCTACGAGGTGTCGCAGGTGCTCAACGGCCGGCTCAGGCGCCGGTTCCAGTCACCCGCCACGGAGTCCGGCTCCTGACGATCTGGGGCCGCACTCGTGCCGGACGTCCGCTGGTAGTCGTGTTGCGGCTGCGGCATGGCAGCAGAGACGCCTGGATTCTGGCCGCGCGGGAGATGACTGCCGCCGAGGCCGCGGCTCACAAGGCATGGGAGGAGACCCGCGATGAGTGACGAGAAGACCCACGCCGAGCTACTGGATGTAGCCGAGGATCTGCTCTCAGAGGATCTGGCCGACAGCTTGGCCGACGACGACGGCGCCACACCGGTTCCGCCAGCGCCAGGTGAGCCGATGGTGGTGCGGTCGCTCCGGCTGCCGGTGGAGGTCCACCAGCGCATCAACGCCGTCGCCGCCCGGCACGGCCTTGCCGCATCGACGCTGATGCGCGAGTGGATCGAGACCGAGCTGGCGGCGATGGAGGATGACCAGCCGATCTCACGGTCGGACGCGGTACGCGCGCTGACGATGCTTCGGCCGGTGCGCCGCGCCGCGTAGCCGAGAGCGCGGGCGCCCCTGATCGTGCTGACAGCGTGAGCGGGCTCCCCTCCTCAAACCCCGCGCGTGGCGGGGGCGAGCCGGGCGCGTACGGCGTGGCAGAATGCGGCGTGCCCTCGTACCCCGACGCGGCGGAACCGCTCGTCGCGGACCTGCACATCCACTCCCGGCACTCGATGGCCTGCAGCCGGGACCTGGACCTACCGAACCTGGCCTGGTGGGCGCGGCGCAAGGGCGTGGCGGTGCTCGGGACCGGAGACCTGACCCATCCGGCGTGGCGGGAGCACCTGCGCGAGCACCTGCGGCCGGCGGAGCCGGGGCTGTTCCGGCTGGCGCCCGACCACGAGCGGGAGGTGGACCGGAGGCTGCCGCCCCGGCTGGCCGCGGCCGCCCCGGTCCGGTTCCAGCTGTCGGTGGAGATCTCCACCATCTACAAGCGGGACGGGCGCACCCGGAAGGTGCACCACCTGGTGTTCCTGCCGGACCTGGCCGCGGCCGAGCGGTTCGCCGGCGCGCTGGCCCGGATCGGGAACATCGCCTCGGACGGGCGCCCGATCCTCGGGCTGGACTCCCGGGACCTGCTGGAGATCACGCTCGAGAGCAGCGACGACGGCTACCTGGTGCCGGCGCACATCTGGACCCCGTGGTTCTCGGCGCTCGGCTCGAAGTCCGGGTTCGACGCGATCGCCGACTGCTACGCCGACCTGGCCGGCCACATCTTCGCGGTGGAGACCGGGCTCAGCTCCGACCCGGCGATGAACCACCGGGTGTCGAGCCTGGACGGTTACCAGCTGATCTCGAGCTCGGACGCGCACTCGCCACCGACCCTGGCCCGGGAGGCGACCACCTTCACGTGCGAGCTGGACTACTACGCGCTGCGGGAGGCGATGCGCACCGGGGACGGGCTGCACGGCACGATCGAGTTCTTCCCGGAGGAGGGCAAGTACCACGCCGACGGGCACCGGGTCTGCGGAGTGAACTGGTCCCCGGCGCAGACCCGGGCGGCCGGCGGCGCGTGCCCGGAGTGCGGCAAGCCGCTGACGGTCGGGGTGCTGGCCCGGGTGGCGGAGCTGGCGGACCGGGCCGAGACCGACCCGGCCCCGGCGCACGCGAAGGCGGTCCAGTATCTGGTGCAGCTGCCGCAGGTGCTGGGTGAGATCCGGCGGGTCGGGCCGCGGAGCAAGACCGTCACCGGGGCGGTGAACGAGCTGGTGGCGCAGCTCGGGCCGGAGCTGGAGATCATGCTGCGGACTCCGCTGGCGGACGTCCGCCGGGTCGGTGGGGAGCCGCTGGCGGAGGCGGTCGGCCGGCTGCGCCGGGGCCAGGTCCGGCGCACCCCCGGCTACGACGGGGAGTACGGGGTGATCCGGCTGTTCGACCCCGGAGAGCTGGACCGGCCGGCGGCCCGCAGCTCGGACGCGCTGTTCGAGCTGCCGGCTCCGGAGCCGCCCCGGCCGGCGCCGCGGCCGCGCCGCTCGGTGACCGCCCCGGCCCCGGCGCCCGGTCCGGAGCCGGCGCCGGTCGAGCCGATGCTGACCGGGATGGAGGAGGTCGGCACCGGGCTGTTGGACCGGCTGGACCCGATGCAGCGGGTCGCCGCCTCCGCCCCGGGCGGGCCGCTGCTGGTGGTGGCCGGGCCGGGTACCGGCAAGACCCGGGCGCTGACCCACCGGATCGCGTACCTGTGCGCCGAGCTGGACGTGCCGCCGGCGCAGTGCCTGGCGATCACCTTCACCCGCCGGGCCGCCGGGGAGCTGCGGGAGCGGCTGGCCGGCCTGCTCGGGGAGGTGGCCGAGGACGTGACCGTCGCCACCTTCCACGCGCTGGGGCTGCGGATCCTGCGGGAGCACCCGGAGCTGGCCGGGCTGCCCCGCGACTTCCGGGTGGCCGACGAGCCGGAGCGGGTGGCGGCTCGGGAGGAGGCCGGCGAGGACCCGGAGCGGTTCCGGAAGGTGCTGCGGGCGGCCAGGCTGGTGGACGTCGACGAGCTGGTCAGCGCCCCGCTGGCGGTGCTGCGGGCGCGGCCGGAGCTGGCCGAGCGCTACCGGGACCGGTGGCGGTGGGTGTTCGTCGACGAGTACCAGGACGTGGACGCCGACCAGTACGAGCTGCTCCGGGCGCTGGTCCCGCCGGACGGCAACCTGTGCGCGATCGGCGACCCGGACCAGGCGATCTACTCGTTCCGGGGCGCCGATGTCGGGTTCTTCCTGCGGTTCGGCGAGGACTTCACGGACCCCCGGATGGTCCGGCTGAGCCGCAACTACCGCTCCACCCCACCGATCATCACGGCCGCGCTGCAGGCGATCGCACCGGGCAGCCTGGTCCGGGACCGGCGGCTGGAGCCGGCCCGGCTGCTGCCGGAGGCGCCGCTGCTCGGCCGCTACCAGGCCGGGTCGCCGGGCGACGAGGCGCAGTTCGTCGCCCGTACCGTCGACACCCTGGTGGGCGGGGTGTCGCACCGGTCGCTGGACTCCGGCGGGGTGGACTCCCGGGTGGTCACCGGCGAGGTGTCGTTCTCGGACATCGCGGTGCTGTACCGGACCGACGCGCAGTCCGGGCCGGTGCGCGACGCGCTGTCCCGGGCCGGCATCCCAGTGCAGAAGCGCTCCCACAACCGGCTCCGGGACCGGCCCGGGGTGGCCGAGATCGCCCGCGAGCTGCGGCTGGCGGCAACCGGGCAGGCCGGCGACCTGCCGGCCCGGGTGCGGCGGGCCGGGCAGCTGCTGGCGGACCGGCACGACGCGCCGACCCTCGACCCGGCCGAGGCGGTACGCGTGCACCCGAGTGACCTATGGGCGGCGGTGGAACTGCTGCTGCCGCTGGCCCGGGAGTGCGGCGACGACCTGCCGAGGTTCCTGGGCGCGCTGGCCGCCGGCACCGAGGTGGACGCGCTGGACCCGCGGGCCGAGGCGGTGACCCTGCTCACCCTGCACGCCGCGAAGGGGCTGGAGTTCCCGGTGGTGTTCCTGGTCGGGGTGGAGGACGGCAAGCTGCCGCACTC
>WHTQ01000065.1 GCA_009377645.1 Micromonosporaceae bacterium
CCGCCCATCGAGTGCCCGACCAGCACCACCGGGCCGTGCGGGGCGGCCTCGTCCAGCACCGCCTTCAGCGCGTCGCCCAGCGCCGGCAGCTCGTACTCCCCGCTGCTGCGCCGGCCGGACCGCCCGTGGCCGGGCTGGTCGTAGTAGACCGCCCGCCAGGCGCCGCGCCGAGTCAGCTCCTTGCGCTGGAAGTGGAACGAGCCCATGTCCAGGCAGAACCCGTGCACGAACACGATCGTCGGCTCAACGGCCCGGTCCCCGGGGGCGGCCGGGTCCGCGGCCGGCCGGCCGGCGGTCAGCCGGTCGGCGAAGTCGGCCTCCAGCTCGATCCCATCCACCGGCTCGACCACCTCGACGTAGAGGTCCGAACCGTCCGGCGCCGGCACCCGCAGCGCCTCGTCGTAGGACAGCCGGCCGAACGGCTCGTCCGCGTACGGGTCGAGGTCCGCGGCGGCGCCGCGGCCGCGCCGGGCCCGGCGGACCAGCGCCCGCTCGGCGGCCACCCCGATCGCCACCCCGGCGGCGGCCAGCCCGACCACCGCCCCGAACACGCCGGCCCGGCGCCGGGCCGAGGCGGCGGCGGCGTTACTCATGCTCGTAGACCTTCGGGAGCCGGGGACCGCCGATCCGGGTCACGATCTCGTAGTTGATCGTGCCGACCAGGTCGGCCCAGTCGTCCGCGGTCGGCTCACCGTCCTCGCCGGGTCCGAACAGCACCGCCACATCTCCGGAGGCTACCGGGTCGTCGCCGCAGTCGAGAACCAGCTGGTCCATGCAGACCCGGCCGGCGATCGTCCGGTTCCGCCCGCCGAGCCGGACCTGGCCGGCGTTCGACGCCACCCGGGGCACCCCGTCGCCGTACCCGAGCGGCACCACGGCCAGCGTGGTCTCGGCCGAGGTGTGGTAGGTGTGCCCGTACGAGACGCCCTGGCCGGCCGGCACCCGCTTGCTGAGCATCACCCGGGCCTGGACGGTCATCGCCGGCCGCAGCCCGAACGTCTCGCCCGCGACCGGGGACAGGCCGTAGACCGAGATGCCCGGCCGGACCAGGTCGAAGTGGGCGTCCGGCCGGGTCAGCGTCGGAGCCGAGTTGGCGATGTGCCGGTATGTCGGATGGATGCCGAACCGCTCGGCGGTGGCCAGCGCCTCCTGGAACCCCGCCAGCTGCTGGTCGATCATCGGATGCCAGGGCGCGTCCGCGTACGCCAGGTGGCTCCAGACCCCGACCACCTCCAGCGCGCCGTCGGCCTGCGCCTTCCCGGCCGCCTCCACCAGCGCCGGCCAGTCCACCGGGGTCGCCCCGCCCCGGGACAGCCCGGTGTCGACCTTCAGGTGCACCCGGGCCGGCGACCCGGCGGCGGCCGCCGCGGCCACCAGCTCGTCCAGCTGCGCCCGGCTGGCGGCGGACAGGTCGATCCCGGCCGCCACCCCGTCGGCCAGCGGCAGCCCCGGCGTGAGCAGCCAGGCCAGCACCGGGGCGGTGATCCCGGCCCGCCGCAGCGCCAGCGCCTCGTCCAGGGTGCAGACTCCGAGCGAGTCCGCCCCGGCCTGCAGCGCCGCCCGGGCCACCGGCACCATCCCATGCCCGTAGCCGTCCGCCTTCACGACCGCCATCAGCGCGACACCCGGCGCGGCGGCGCGCAGCAGCCGCACGTTGTGCCGGATCGCGTCCAGGTCGATCCGGATCTCCGCCTGCCCCATACTGCTCACCCCCCGACCCTACCTACCCGGCCGATCATGAGGTTAGGTGCTTGTTCGATCGGGATTCGTGTTCCTAACGTCATGATCGGCCGAAGCCGAAGCCGGGGCGGGTGGCGGGCGGAGGGCGGCGGCCACGCTGGCCGCCGTGACCGGGCCGGCGGCGGCCGCCCGGCGGCCCGCCAGCCCGTGCAGGTAGGCCGCCGAGACCGCCGCGGCCGGCGGCTCCAGCCCAGCCGCCAGCAACGAGCCGACCAGCCCGGTCAGCACGTCGCCGGTGCCGCCGGTGGCCAGCGCCGGAGTGCCGGTCGGGTTCGCCCAGGCCCGCCCGTCCGGCGCCGCCACGATCGTCCGGTCCCCCTTGAGCAGCACGGTCGCGTTGGTGCGGGCCGCCAGCTGCAGCGCCGCCTCCACCCGGTCCGGCCCGGGTCCACCGCCGGCCAGCCGGGCGAACTCCCGGTCGTGCGGGGTCAGCACCAGCGGGGCGTCCCGGCCTCGGAGCGCGGCCGCGTACGAGCCGTCGACCAGCAGGTTCAGCGCGTCCGCGTCCAGCACCACCGGCACCGCGGAGGCAAGCACCCCGCGCAGCACCGCCCGGGCCGCGGCGTCCTGGCCGAGCCCGCTGCCACACGCCCACGCCTGCACCCGGCCGGCCTCGGCCACCCGGGGCGTGCCGATCACCGACGGGTGGGCGGCCACCACCTCCCGGTGCGCCGGGCCGGCGTAGCGGACCAGCCCGGCCGGACCGGCCAGCGCGCCGGCCACCGACAGCAGCGCGGCTCCGGGGTAGCCGGCCGAGCCGGTCGCCACCCCGACCACCCCGCGGGTGTACTTGTTCGACCCGGCGGACGGCCACGGCCACCAGGCCGCCACGTCGGCCAGCTCCGGCACCCGGACCGCCGGGTCGGTCCGCAAGTGCGGCCCGAGCCCGATGTCGACCAGCTCGACCTGCCCGGCCAGCGGGGCGGCCGGACCGACCACCAGGGCCGGCTTGCGGCAGCCGAAGGTCACGGTCACGTCGGCGGGCACCGCCGGGCCGGGCAGGTCCCCGGTGTCGACCGCCACCCCGCTGGGCACGTCCACCGCCACTACCGGTGGCCGGTCCCGGTCCCGGGCCCGCAGCTCCGGCAGCGCCGCGGCCAGCTGCGCGGCGGCCGGCCGCAGCCCGCCGGTGGCCCCGATCCCGGTGATCCCGTCCAGCACCAGGTCCACAGTGGGGTGCACCCCGGTACCGACCCGCCCGCCGGCCCGGCGCAGCGCGGCCAGGCCGCCGGCGTGCGCCCGGTCCGGGTCCAGCAGCTGGGCGGTCACCGCCGCCCCGCGACCGGCCAGCCGCGCCCCCGCGTACAGGGCGTCCCCGCCGTTGTCCCCGGAACCGACCAGCAGCAGCACCCGGGCGCCGTAGCCGCCCCCGTACCGCTGCGTCAGCAGCAGCGCGCACCGGCGGGCCAACCCGGCGGCCGCCCGCTGCATCAGGGTCCCGGCCGGCAGGGTGGCCATCAGCGCCTGCTCGGCCGCCCGTACCTCGGCGACCCGCCACGCACCTCTCACGACTTGCCCTCCGCCACCACCATCGCCGAGGCGATGCCGCCGTCGTGGGACAGCGACAGATGCCACCGGTCCACGCCCCGCTCGGCGGCGGCGGCGGCGACCGTGCCGGAGACGGTCAACCAGGGCCGCCCGTCCGGGTCGGACACGATCTCGCAGTCGTGCCAGCGCAGGCCGGCCGGTGCGCCGAGCGCCTTGGCCACCGCCTCCTTGGCCGCGAACCGGGCCGCCAGCGACTCCGGCGAGCGCGGGTTGCCGGAGCCAGTGAACCGCTCGGACTCAGTGAACAGCCGATCGGCCAGCAGCGGCGTACGGGTCAGCGCGCCGGCGAACCGCTCCACCAGCACCACGTCCACCCCGATCCCCACGATCACGCCCGTCACCCTACCGACCGGCGGCGGGGCGGGCGGGACGATCGGCCACGGCCGATCGGCCACGGTGGAGTGCCGGCCGGCCGGGCGGCTACTCCACGGTGACCGACTTGGCGAGGTTGCGGGGCTGGTCCACGTCGTGGCCCCGGGCGACGGCGATCTCGCACGCGAGCACCTGCAGCGGGACGGCGGTCAGCAGCGGCGCCAGCAGGGTCGGGGTGGCCGGCACCCGCACCAGGTGGTCCGCGTACGGCACCACCGCGTCGTCCCCCTCCTCCGCGATCACGATCGTCCGCGCCCCGCGGGCCCGCACCTCCTGCAGGTTCGACCCGAGCTTGTCGTGCAGCACCCCGCGGCCAGCCGGCGACGGCACCACGCACACCACCGGCGTACCCTCCTCGATCAGCGCGATCGGGCCGTGCTTCAGCTCGCCGGCGGCGAACCCCTCGGCGTGCATGTAGGCCAGCTCCTTGAGCTTGAGCGCCCCCTCCAGCGCCACCGGGTAGCCGACGTGCCGGCCGACGAACAGCACCGACCGGGCCGCCGCCAGCTCCCGGCCCAGTGCCCGTACCGGCTCCATGGTCTCCAGCACCGCCGCCACCTTTCCCGGCATCGCCTCCAGCTGCGCCACCACCGCCGCCACCTCGTCGGCGAACTTCACCCCGCGGACCTGTGCCAGGTGCAGCCCGACCAGGTAGCAGGCGACCAGCTGGGTGAGGAACGCCTTGGTGGAGGCGACGGCGATCTCCGGACCGGCGTGGGTGTAGAGCACCGCGTCCGACTCGCGCGGGATGGTGGAGCCGTTGGTGTTGCAGATCGCCAGTACGCGCGCCTTCTGCTCCCGGGCGTGCCGCAGCGCCATCAGGGTGTCCATCGTCTCGCCGGACTGCGAGATCGCCACCACCAGGGTGGAGCGGTCCAGCACCGGGTCGCGGTAGCGGAACTCGCTGGCCAGCTCGACCTCGCACGGGATCCGGGTCCAGTGCTCGATCGCGTACTTCGCGACCAGCCCGGAGTGGTACGCGGTGCCGCAGGCGACGATGAAGATCTTGTCGACGTTGCGCAGGTCTTGGCCGGTGAGCCGGACCTCGTCCAGCGCGATCCCGCCGGCCTCGGTGAACCGCCCGCGCAGCGTGTCGGCGACGGCTCGCGGCTGCTCGGCGATCTCCTTGAGCATGAAGTAGTCGTAGCCGCCCTTCTCGGCGGCCGAGGCGTCCCAGTCGACGTGGTACTCCCGTCCGGTCGTGGGGTTCCCGGCGAAGTCGGTGACCTGGATCCGGTCGGCGGTGATCGTCACCACCTGGTCCTGCCCCAGCTCCACTGCCTCCCGGGTGTGCGCGATGAACGCCGCCACATCACTGGCCAGGTAGTTCTCCCCCTCCCCTCGGCCCACCACCAGCGGGGAGTCCCGCCGCGCCCCGACCACCACCCCTGGCGCGGCGGTGTCCACCGCGAGCAGCGTGAACGCACCGGCCAGCCGCCGGCACACCCGCCGCATCGCCTCCGCCAGCGCCGCTCCTGAGGAGGGGACCCCGCTCACCGCTATGGCCTGATCAGGGGCGCCCTCCTCAAGAGCGGCCAGCTCGGCGGCGAGCAGGTGCGCGGCGCACTCGCTGTCGGTCTCGCTGGCCAGCTCCACTCCGGCCGCCTCCAGCTCGGCCTGGAGCGCGGCGAAGTTCTCGATGATCCCGTTGTGGATCACCGCGACCCGGCCGTCGGCGGACCGGTGCGGGTGCGCGTTGCGGTCGGTCGGCCCGCCGTGGGTGGCCCACCGGGTGTGCCCGATCCCGGTGGTGCCGGTGGCCAGCCCGCCGCCGGCCCGGTCGCCACCGCCGGCCCGGTCGCCACCGCCGGCCCGGTCGACGGCGCCGGCCGCCAGGTCGGCCCCGCCGGCGGCCAGGTCGGCGACCGCCTTCTCCAGGTTGGTGAGCTTGCCGGCGCGCTTGCACGCGACCAGCTCGGCCCCGTCGACGATCGCGACCCCGGCGGAGTCGTAGCCCCGATACTCCAGCCGGCGCAGCCCGTCCAGCACGATGCCCAGCGCCGGCCGGGTCCCCGCGTACCCCACTATTCCGCACATGGGCATGAGCGTAACCGACAATCGCTCATCTGTCTTGCGCGAATAGCGTTGTTTCGCGCAGCAAATCTGCGCGGAGCTGCCTTAGCCCGGCGGGTGCGCCGAGGCCATAGGATGCGGCTGCGATGCGGGAGCCACGATCACACCTGCCACCCGGCGACCGGGCGGCAGGCCGGGCAGCCCGGGACCGGCGGGCCGACCGGGTGGAGGAGCGGCTGGCTCTCCCGGTCATCATCGCCGCGACGGTGTCGGTGCCGGCGGTGTTCCTGTCGGTGATGACCGAGGGCACGGCGGCGGTGGTCGGTACCGCGCTCAACTGGGCATCGCTGGCCGTGCTCACCGTCGAGTCAGGGCTGCTGTTCCTGCTCGCCGGGCACCGGATCGCCTGGCTGTGGCGGCACCGGTGGACGCTGACCATCCTGGCGCTGGCGATCCCCGCCGTGGCGTTCGTCGTGGCGCCGGCGCAGTCGCTGCGACTGGTGGTCCAGCTGGTCCGGCTGGTCGGGGCGCTGCGGGTGCTGCGGGCCGGCCGGATCCTCAAGGCCGGGCGGGTGCTGGCCCGCCGGATCGGCGGAGACGGGCCGAAGCGGCGCCTGCCGCTGCTGGTCGGCTCGGTGGTGGCGGCCGGGTTCGTGGCCCTGGTGCTGTCCGACCCGACCTCCAGCACCCGGCGGGTGCTCGACCAGCTCGAGAGCCGGTCCAGCCTCGGGCTGGCGCTGGCCGCCGGCGCGATCCTCGCCGGAGCGACGTTCGTGGTCGTGCGCTACCGGCGACGCGGGTCCCGGAGCGACCCGGAGCCGGCGGTCAACCCGGAGGACTAGCTGCGGACCGGCCCTCCGGCGGGCTGGCGGCGCGGACCACCGCCGCCAGCTCCTCCGCCGTGGCCCGGGCCGCCGCCTCGGTCGGCGCCTCCACCATCACCCGGACCAGCGACTCGGTGCCGGACGGGCGCAGCAGCACCCGGCCGGTCTCGCCGAGCGCCGCCTCAGCGGTCGCGACCGCGGCCGCCACCGCCGGGCCGGCGGCGACCGCGTGCTTGTCCGCCACCGGCACGTTCACCAGCACCTGCGGCAACCGGGTCACCACCGACGCGAGCTCGGCCAGCGACCGGCCGGTGGCCGCCATCCGGGCCATCAGGTGCAGCCCGGTCAATACCCCGTCCCCGGTGGTCGCGTACGCCGGCATCACCACGTGCCCGCTCTGCTCGCCGCCCAGCGCCAGCCCGGAGGAGCGCAGCTCCGCCAGCACATACCGGTCCCCGACCTGGGTCTCCACCAGGGTGATCCCGGCCACCGCCAGCGCCAGTCGCAGCCCCTGGTTGCTCATCACGGTGGCGACCAGCGTGTCCTTTGTCAGCGTCCCGGCCTCCCGCATGGCCAGCGCCAGCACCGCCAGGATCTGGTCACCGTCGACCACCGCGCCAGTGGCGTCCACCGCCAGCAACCGGTCGGCGTCACCGTCCAGAGCGATGCCGAGATCCGCCCGGTACGAGGTGACAGCGTCGGTCAGCGGAGCCAGGTGGGTCGAGCCGCAGCCGTCGTTGATGTTGACGCCGTCCGGCTCGGCATGGATCGCGACCACGTCCGCACCGCCCCGCCGGTAGATCTCCGGCGCCACCGCCGACGCCGCTCCGTTGGCGCAGTCCACCACCACCCGCAGCCCAGCCAGCGAGTGTGGGGCCGACCCGACCAGGTGCGCCACGTACCGCTGGCGGCCGTCCGGCAGGTCGCTCACCCGGCCGACCCCGACCCCGGTGGGCCGGGGCGGCTGTCCCACCCCGTGCCGGACCGCCTGCTCGATCGCGTCCTCCAGCTGGTCAGGCAGCTTGTGCCCACCGGCCGCGAACAGCTTGATCCCGTTGTCCGGCATCGGGTTGTGCGACGCCGAGATCACCACGCCCAGGTCGGCCCCCAGCTGGGCGGTGAGCATCGCCACCGCCGGGGTCGGGAGAATCCCCACCCGGACCACCCTGGCTCCGGCGCTGGCCAGCCCGGCGACCACCGCCGCGTCCAGCATCTCGCCGCTGGCCCGCGGGTCCCGGCCCACCACCGCGGTCGGCGACCGCGACCCACCGCCGGCCGACCCACCGCCGGCCGATCCGGCCGTGCCGGTCCCGAACACCTGCGCGGCAGCCGCCGCCACCGCCATCGCCAGCTCCGGCGACAGGTCGGCGTTGGCGACCCCGCGGACACCGTCCGTGCCGAACAGCCGGCGCGGAGCCTCGGTCCGGGCGGCCGTCCCGCCGGCGGTGCCCACGTCCTCCCGCCCGGGCAAGGTCAGCGCTTCGAGTACTGCGGCGCCTTGCGGGCCTTCTTGAGCCCGTACTTCTTGCGCTCGATGACCCGGGCGTCGCGGGTGAGGAACCCGGCCTTCTTCAGCGCCGGGCGGAAGTCCGGGTCGAGCTCGATCAGCGCCCGGGCGATCGCCAGCCGCAGCGCACCGGCCTGCCCGGTGGTGCCGCCGCCGCGCAGGTTGGCGTGCACGTCCAGCGCCTCGACCCGCTCGGTGAGCACCAGCGGGTCCTTGATCAGCTGCTGGTGCACCTTGCTGGGGAAGTAGCTCTCCAGCGGCCGGCCGTTGCAGACGATCGCCCCGGTGCCGGGGGTGATCCGCACCCGGACCACCGCCTCCTTGCGCCGGCCGACGGTCTGGATCAGGCCACCGGCGGAGTGGCGGGCCCGGGCGGTGGCGGCCGGCGCCGGTGCCGTCTCGGTCGCGACCGCGGCCGGGGTCGGCTGCGGCAGCGTGGGGTCCTCGGCAAGCGCGTCCGCGAGCGCGTCGGCCATCGGGCCGACGGCCGGCGCGGTCGGTGCGGCGTCCATCTCGGTCATCGGTTTCCTCCCACGCTCACCGCGCGACCTGCTTGATCTCGTACGGGACCGGCTGCTGGGCGGCGTGCGGATGCTCCGGCCCGGCGTACACCTTCAGCTTCTTCATGACCTTGCGGCCGAGCCGGTTGTGCGGCACCATCCCCTGGACGGCTAGCTGCACCGCCCGCTCCGGGCGCTTGCTGAGCAGCTCGTCGTAGCTGATCCGCCGCAGGCCGCCGGGGTAGCCGGAGTGCCGGTACGCCACCTTGTCGCGGCGCTTGTTGCCGGTCAGCGCGACCTTGCCGGCGTTGACGACGATGACGTAGTCACCGGTGTCCGCATGCGGGGCGAAGATCGGCTTGTGCTTGCCACGCAGCAGCGTCGCGGCCTGGGTCGCGAGCCGGCCCAGCACCACGTCCGTCGCGTCGATCACGTGCCACTGCCGCGTGGTGTCTCCCGGCTTCGGGCTGAACGTACGCACAGGTCTACCTTGCCCTCATTGAGTGGATGCCTCGTTCGATCGGTTCCGCGCGCAACCGCAGCCGCCCGCACAACAGCAGTGAAGGATACCCCGCCCGGGTGGGGCTGGTCAAAGCGGGGCACCGCGGCGGACCCCGGCCCGGGAAGGGTAGCGCGGCCAGCCCGGGGGCCGTACCCTCCCGGCATGGCGTTTGGTGCGGCACTGCGGCGGGTGCCGGCCGAGACCTTGGCGAGGGCCCAGATGTGGGGCACGGTGCTGGCGACCGCGCTGGGCGTGGGCGCGCTGGCCGGCGCCGGCCAGCTCGGAGTGGCGTACGGGCTGGGGCTGGTCCGGTTCGCCCGGACGTTCCCGACCGACGGGTTGTGGTCGACGCAGCTGACCTGGGTGGCCTGGTTCGCCGCACTGGCCAGCCTGGCCGGCGGCGTGGCCGGAGCCGGGGCGGCGAGGCGGTACGCGCTGGTGCGCCAGCTCGGCGGCCGGATCCTGGTGGCCGCCGCCGGCGGGCTCGGCGCGACGATCGTGGTGCCGCTGACCGCGCTGCCGGCGGACGCGGCCGGGCTGGTCGGGCGGGAGACGGCGGCGCCCTCGCTGGAGGTGGCGCTCGCGGCTGGGCTGGGCGCCGTGGTTGGCATCCTGGCGGCGGTGGCGGCGCTCAGCGTCCGGCTGGTCGCGGTCAGCCTGACTTTGCTGGTGACGCTGGTCTGGCTGATCGCGCTGGTGTCGGTGGCGCCGGCGCTGGCCCCGACCGCGGACCTGCCCGAGGTGCGGCTCGGCGTGCTCGACCTGCCGGCGGCCGGCGGTCCCGGCCCGGCCGCCGCGGTGCTCACCCCGGCGATCGTGGCGCTGCTGGTGTGCGCCGGGATCGCCGTCGCCGCCCGTTACCGGGGCCTGTCACCGTTGCTCGCGGCGGTGTCGAGCACCGCGGCACCGGGGCTGCTGGCGTTGGTGTACCTGATCGGTTCGCCGGGCACCGGCGAGCGGGCCGTGCAAGCCGCGCCGTACGCGGGGGCGTTGCTGGCGGTGGCGGCCGGCCTGCTGGTCTCGCTGGCGATCGGGGTGATCCGGCTGCCGTCGGCCGGCGGCGTGGACGGCCCGGACGGGTCGGAGCCGGTCAGTGCCCCCGGACCGGAGCCCGTCACCCCACCCGGACCGGAGCCCGTCGGCGCACCTCCGGCGACGCCCCCGTCGCCGACCCGGCCGCCCGAGCCGGAACCGGAACCAGAACCAGAACCGAAGCCCGAGCCAGAACGGAAGCAGAAGCCGAAGCCGAAGCCGGAAGCCGGGCCGAAGCCGGAACGTGAGCCCAGGCCGATACGTGAGCCGAGACCGGAACCGCCGGCGCCACGCTCCTCCCGCCGCCGGGGTCACCGGCGGGAGGAGCAGCAGGAGCAGCACGTCGGCTGGATCAGCGCACTGGCCGGCCGGTCTGGGTCGGACGAGGCCGGGTCGGAGGAGGCCGGGTCGGAGGAGGCCGGGTCGGGCGGAGCCAAGGCCGCCGGAGCCGGGTCTGATGAGGGCAGGTCAGACAGCCGGCCGAGCCGACGCCGGCTCCGGCGGGACAGGGACCGGGACCATCCGGACAGCACCGGCGCGAAGCACGACCCGGCCGGCGGGTAGTCGGCGAGGCGCTACCACTCTGCTGGCGTGAACGGAGCGGCCGGCTGGCCGATAGCGTCAACGGAGCAGAGTGGTAGCGACCTCACGAGCACCATGGCTCCCGGGCGCCCGGCCGAACCCCGGGGATCCTGCCGCCTACCCGGCCGCGCCGCCCGCTGGGGCGGGAAGCCCCGCCGGCTCGGGCAGGGTGGGCAGGAACGACGGGAGCCGCCGCACCTGCGTGGCCTGCTCGAACGCGAAACCGACCGCCACCAGCGTGGGCTCGCTGAACCGGCCGCCGAAGAAGTTCACGCCCAGCGGCAGCTCGCCGCGCACATACCCGCCCGGCACCGTGAGGTTCGGATAGCCGGAGATCGCCGCCGGACCGGACGAGGACACGAAGCCGGTGAAGTCGTCGCCGTTCTCCAGGTCGGTCAGCCAGGGCGCGTTGTTGGTCGGCGCGACGATCGCGTCCAGGTCGTGAGCCGCAACCGCGTCGTCGATCATCGCCTGCGCTCCGTTCGTAGCGGTCGCCCGCTGCTGCAGGTACTCCGGGTCGGTCAGGTCGCCGCCGGTGGCCTCCGCCAGCTCGAAGATCTCCTGCCCGAAGAACGGCAGCTCCAGATCCGCGTGCTCGTTGTTGAACGCGATCAGACCGGCCAGATCGGCCGGGTGGTCACCGGGGGTGGCGGCCAGATAGGCGTTCAGGTCGTGCTTGAACTCCACCAGCAACGCCGGAAGCTGCGCCGCCAGCACCTCGTCCAGGCCGGCCAGCTCGACGTTGTCCACGATCGTGGCGCCCCGGTCTCGCAGCACGTCCACCGCGTCGTCGAGCACCGCCGCCACCTCCGGGTTCTCGGCCGCCGGCTCTCGCCACACCCCGATCCGCTTCCCCGCCAACGCATCCGGCTCCAGCGCCTGCAGGTAGTCACGGTCGACGAAGTCCGCCGCGTCCCCGGTGGCCGGGTCCTCCGGGTCGACCCCCTGGACCACCGACAGCACCGCGGCGGCGTCGGTGACGGTCCTGGTGATCGGCCCGGCGGTGTCCTGCTGGGCGGAGATCGGCACGATCCCAGACCTGCTCACCAGCCCCAGCGTCGGCTTCAGCCCGACCGTACTGTTGGCGCTGGCCGGGCACACGATCGACCCGTTGGTCTCGGTCCCGATCGTGACTGTGGCCAGGTGGGCCGATGCCGCGACCGCCGAGCCGCTGCTGGAGCCGCACGGGTTCCGGTCCAGCACGTAGGGATTGTTCACCTGCCCACCGCGAGCGCTCCACCCGCTGGACGAGCTGGTCGAGCGGAAGTTCGCCCACTCGGACAGGTTCGCCTTGCCCAGCACCACCGCCCCCGCCTGCCGCAGCCGCGCGACCAGGAACGCGTCCTGATCCGGCCGGGCGTCCAGCAGGGCGAACGAGCCGGCCGTCGTGTGCAGCCTGGCAGTGGCAGCCGTATCAAGATTGTCCTTTAGCAGCACCGGAATGCCCTCCAGCGGGCTACGTGCACCGTGCCTACGCCGATGCAGGTCACTGGCTGTCGCGTCCCGGAGCGCTTGCGGGGAGGTCTCGATCACCGCGTGCAGCAACGGGTCGAGGGTGCGGATGCGGCTCAGGTAGAAGCCGGTCAGGTGCACCGAGCTGAGCTGTCGCCGGTCCATCGCGTCCTGCAGGTCCAGCACGGTGGCCAGTTCCAGGTCGATGCCGCGCACCACCGGGTCGCCCGGGGCTGCCCCGGGCTGGGTGGCCGCCGCCGGTGGTGCACCGGTCAGCGCGAGGCCCGCCGTCAGTCCCGCAACCAGGCACCAGCGAACAGTACGCATATCGCGTACCTCCAATCTCTTGGGGGTTAGCTGGTTTATACGCCGGGGCTGGGGGCCCCGCAACCGCGCGACGCAGCACGGGCGCAGGGTGGCGGCCGACGGTGACCACGGTGGTGATGCCAGGGGTTGTTCTGCTTCACTATCCCCAGGCGGTCCAGGTGGACGTAGGCGGTGCAGGGGCGAGGGGTTACCGAACCCGGGCCGGCGCCGGCCCGACCACCCGGGCAGTGATGTCCAGCCGGCGCGGTCGCAGTCCGTAGGTGCGCGAGAACCGGTCCAGCGCCTCGTCGACGTGCTCCCGGATCGCGGCGAAGTCGGCCCGCTGCTCCACGTCGAGCTGGATCCACAGGTCCGGCCCCGGGGCGGCGCCGGTGACCGCTACCGCGGCGTGCCGGATGCCGGGGTCTCGGGCCAGGTCGCGCTCCAGCCCGTGCCCAATCACCCCGCCCGGGACCCTGGTGCTGCCGGGCTGACGGTGCGCCAGCCGCAGCTCAGCCAGCGCTCGGGCCGGCCGCCGGCGCAGCTCGGCGAGCAGCAGGATCAGCCCCAGCACCGCCGCCACCAGGCCGAGCAACCCGACCACCACCAGCCCCCACGGATCCGTGTCCTGCCACCACTCGCGCAGCTCCGGCCACGCCAGCGGCGCGTCCGCGTCGACACCGGGCAGCCAGCCCCGGTTGGCGAGCACGCCGGCCACCCCAGCGACGGTGAGCAGCAGCCCGATGACCGTCCACAGGGTCCGGTTGGCGGCGTTGGTCACGAGACCCTCCGCTTCTGTACCACGGTGACGTTGACCCCGTTGCTGCGGCCGGCCAGTCGCGCCACCTCGTCGCGTACCGCCGCCTCCACCTGCGGCCGCGCGGACGGGTCGCCGACCGCGGTCACGAACGGGCGCCAGTCGCCGCGCCGCTCCCGCAGCCGCACCCGGGCGGTCGAGACTCCGGAGGCGCCACCGGCCACCCCGGCCAGCAGCCGTTCGGCCGACCGGCGCTGCACGTGCCACCCCTGCGCGGCCGGTACGGACAGCCGGGTGGGGCGCCACCGCCGCAGCTGCAGGACCAGCAGCAGCAAGCCGGCCAACCCGACCACGATCGCGACCACCAGGAACCCGTTGTCCGAGAACCGGGTGGTGGTGAGGGTGTCGTACCATCCCTGCCGGTCGATCAGCAGCGGCGCCCGGTCCAGCCAGACCAGCACCGCCTCGACCGCGGCGAGCAGGCCACCGGCGAGCAGCGCGAGCCCCAGCAGCAGCGAGGCCAACCGGTTGATCACCCGCATGGCTACCTCCGCCCGACCGGCGCCTGAACCCCCGCCAGCGCCTGGCCCTCCGCCAGCGCCTGGAACGCCGTATCGTCCACGTCGTCGACCATCACCTGCACCGGGCGCGGATCGCCCGCCGCGGCTAGCACCTCCCGCACCGCGGACTCCACCCGATCGGCGACCGGCGGCACCGGCAACTGGTCGACGACCACGTGCACCTGCACGGTCGTACCGGCGAGCCGAACCCCGACCACCTTCCCCCCGGCGTAATGGGTGGCGACCTCGACCGCCGAGCCGCCGGCCAGCCGGGCCACCCCCGGGACCGCCAGCACGGCGTCGCGGACCCGCGTGGCGAGATGCAGATCGGTGCTCACCGGTGCCTCGCTCACTGCACCCGAGGCTGGGTCGGCTCCGCGCCGTTCTGACCGTTGCCCTGCTCCTCTTCGACGAACACGTCGTCCACGTTGATGTTCACCTCGACCACCCGCAGCCCGGTCATCGCCTGCACCCGGTCGATGACGTTGCGGCGGACCGCGTCGGACACGTCGGCGATGCTCTGGCCGTAGTAGGTCACCAGGTCCATGTCCACCGCGGCCTCGCGCTCGCCGACCTCGACCGAGACGCCCTGCCGGGACGCGTCGGCCCCGCCGGGTACCAGCGAGCGCAGCTGTCCCATCCGCCGGGCCATGCCGGCACCCATCGAGTGGACGCCCGGGATCTCGCGAGCCGCGAAACCGGCGACCTTCGCGACCACCCCGTCGGAGATGTGGGTCTTCCCCATGTCGGTGACCAGCTTGGTGCGACCGGTCTCCTGGCCGTTGCCGCGTGGCATCGCCGGAGCGCTGGTGGGCGCCCCAGGCGTGCCGGCCATCGCCTTGCCCGACTGGTCACCATGACCGGGCTGGGTGGCCGTCCCGCCCGGCGCGGCCTGGTTCGGCTGGCTGGCCGGATTGCGGTTCGGCGCCTTGGCAGCGGTGTCAGTCATGATCTCGTGCCTCCCTGGGAGTACCGATTCGGTGGTCAGCGGCGGGCGTTCGAGCCGACCCGGTCGACCAGCCCGGTGACGTCGAGCTGGCCGTCCAGCGCCCGAGCGATCAGCCAACCGGCCAAGCCGGCGAGCACTGCGCCGACGGCGGCGCCGATGCCGGCGAACGCCCAGACCGCGACGATGAGAAAGCCGATCACGAAGCCGAACTGCTGTCGAGACATTGGAGCCTCCCCGTCCGCAATCCGCCGTTGCTGCCCTCAGGCTGCCACGATCGGGACGAGATATGAGGCAATTTCACCAAAAAAGGTCCCGCGGAATCAGGACCAGAGCTCGAACGGCTCCTCGATCCACTCGCCGGCCAGGAACCGGCCCAGCAGCCCGGGCAGCCGGCCGGGGTAGAACCGGCCGCGGCTGCCGGCTACCTCGGCCACCGGCCACCAGCGGAACCCGATGTAGTCCTCGTGCTCATAGTCGAGCCGCCCGGACCCGTCGACCGGCGGCCCCGGCCCGGGCAGCCGGACCGTCACCACCACCTCGTCCTGCAGCCGCCGGACCCCCCGGTACCGGTACGAGGCGCGCCGGCGCCAGCGGGGCTCGCCGACCTGGGCCGGGCTGACCTGGATCCCGGTCTCCTCGGCCAGCTCCCGGACCGCCGTCTCCCGGTAGGTCTCGCCGGCGTCGATGCCGCCCCCCGGCAGCTCCCACCAGGTGCCGAGCTCCGGGTAGGTCAGCTCGCGGGTGTGGAACAGCAGCAGCCGGTGGCCGGAGTCCAGCACCACCAGCCGGACCGCGCTCCGCTCGACGATCGGCAGGTCGTCCGGAACCTCCGCCATGCCTGCCGCCGCCGCTCAGGAGGCCACCGGCAGGTAAACCTGGCCGCCCGAGTCCACGAACTCGGTCGACTTCTCGGCCATCCCCGCCTGCGCCGCCTCGGCCACCGTGACCCCGTGCGCGTCCGCGTACCGCTGCAGGTCCTGGGTGATCCGCATGGAGCAGAACTTCGGCCCGCACATCGAGCAGAAGTGGGCGGTCTTCGCCGGCTCGGCCGGCAGCGTCTGGTCGTGATACTCGCGCGCCGTCTCCGGGTCCAGCGCCAGGTTGAACTGGTCCTCCCAGCGGAACTCGAACCGGGCCTTGCTCAGCGCGTCGTCCCACGCCTGCGCGCCCGGGTGCCCCTTGGCCAGGTCCGCCGCGTGGGCGGCGATCTTGTACGCGATCACGCCGGCCTTCACGTCGTCCCGGTCCGGCAGGCCCAGGTGCTCCTTCGGCGTGACGTAGCAGAGCATCGCGGTGCCGTACATCCCGATCATCGCCGCGCCGATCGCCGAGGTGATGTGGTCGTACGCCGGGGCGATGTCGGTCGTGAGTGGACCGAGCGTGTAGAACGGGGCTTCGTGGCACCACTCCTGCTGCAGGTCCACATTCTCCTTGATCTTGTGCATCGGGACGTGCCCGGGACCTTCGATCATCACCTGCACGCCGTGCTCCCACGCCACCGTGGTCAGCTCGCCGAGGGTGCGCAGCTCCGCCAGCTGCGCCTCGTCGTTCGCGTCCGCGATCGAACCCGGTCGCAGCCCGTCCCCCAGCGAGAAGGTCACGTCGTACCGCGCCAGGATCTCGCACAGCTCGGCGAAGCGGGTGTAGAGGAAGCTCTCCTGATGGTGCGCCAGGCACCAGGCGGCCATGATGGACCCGCCCCGGGAGACGATCCCGGTGACCCGACCCACCGCCAACGGGACGTAGCGCAGCAGCACCCCGGCGTGCACGGTCATGTAGTCCACGCCCTGCTCCGCCTGCTCGACCACGGTGTCCCGGTAGATCTCCCAGCTCAGCTTGGTCGGGTCCCCGTTCACCTTCTCTAGCGCCTGATAGATCGGGACGGTGCCGATCGGCACCGGTGAGTTCCGGACGATCCCTTCCCGGGTCTCGTGGATCCGCTTGCCGGTGGACAGGTCCATCACCGTGTCCGCCCCCCAGCGGGTGGCCCAGCTCATCTTCTCCACCTCCTCGGCGACCGAGGAGGTGACCGCGGAGGTGCCGATGTTCGCGTTCACCTTCACCAGGAACCGCTTCCCGATCACCATCGGCTCGCTCTCCGGGTGGTTCACGTTGGCCGGCAGCACCGCCCGCCCGGCGGCCACCTCGTCCCGCACCACGTCCGGCTCGACCCCCTCCCGGATCGCGACGAACTCCATCTCCGGGGTCACCACCCCCGCCCGCGCGTACGCCAGCTGGGTGGCCGGCTTGCCGTTGCTGGCCGCCAGCGCTGTGCCCGCCCCGCGTACCGGCGCGACGTCCCCGCGGTCGGCGATCCACGGTCCGCGCAGTGGCGGGAGCCCTCGTTCCGGCTCGCTGCCCGGCCCGGCCGTGTCGTAGAGCCGCACCGGCGGGTTGTCACCGGTCAGGTCCACCTCCGCGAACGGCACCCGGATGCCGGTGCGCGACCCCTCCACGTACACCTTGCGACGAGCGTTCATGCCGTGCCTCCTCGTTATGTCACCCACTCGAAGTGGTCCAGCGGCCCGATGCCGCCGCCTACCCGCCATCCGGCTCCCCCGGCCAGCGCTCGCGCCACATAGGACTTCGCGGCTTCCACCGCTTCCGGCACCGTGGCTCCGCGGGCGAGCCGGGCCGCGATCGCCGCCGAGAACGTGCATCCGGAGCCGTGCGTGTTGCCGGTCGGGACCCGCGGCAGGCGCAGGAACCGGACCCGGCCGCCGGTCCACATCGCATCGACCGCCTGGTCTTGGTCGGGCTGGTCGCCGCCGGTGACCACTACGTGCGCGGGGCCGTGACCGGCGAGCTCGGCCGCCGCGGCGGCCATCTCGGCCGGCGTCCCGACCGGGCCGCCGGTCAGCGCGGCCGCCTCGGCCAGGTTCGGGGTGATCACGACCGCGTACGGGAGCAGCCGCTCGATCGCGGCGACCACTCCGAGCTGGTACCCGGTGGACGCGACCAGCACCGGATCGACCACCAGGTTCGGCAGCGCCCCCGACCGGGCCCGCTCGGCGACCACCTCAGCGATCTCGGGGCTGCCGAGCATCCCGGTCTTGACCGCCGCCACCGGTAGGTCCGCCAGCACCGCGTCCAGCTGGCTGGCGACGGTAGCGGCTGGCACCGGGTGCACATCCGTGACCGCCCGGGTGTTCTGGGCGGTGACCGCCGTGATCACCGAGGCGCCGTAGCAGCGCTGGGCGGCGAACGTCTTGAGGTCGGCCTGGATCCCGGCCCCGCCCCCGGAGTCGGAGCCGGCGATCGTCAGCACCACCGGCGGGGTCACGCCCCCACCCCGCTTCCAGCGGCACGGGCAGCGCGGGTGGCGGCGAGCAGGTCGGCCACCACCGCCGCCGGGTCGGCCGCCCGCATCACCGCCCCCATCACCGCCACCCCGGCCGCACCGGCGGCGAGGCAGTCCGCCACCCGCTCCGGCGTGTCCACCCCGCCCAGCGCCAGCACCGGCCGGTCCCCGGCCAGCCGGACCAGGCCGGCGAGTCCCTCGATCCCGAGCGCCGGCCCGTACCCCGGCTTGGAGGCGCTCGGGAACACCGGCGACCCGGTCAGGTAGTCCTCGCTGGTCAGTCGCGCCAGCTCCGCCGCGTCGTGACACGACCGCCCCACCACCACCCCCAGACCCGCGTTTCGTTGCAGCAACTCCATGATCGACGCCGCCTCCGGATCGGTGGCCGACAGGTGCATCGCGCTCCCGCCGAGCGGGTCCGGCCCGGCCACCACCAGGGTGCCCCCGGCCGGCGCCAGCACCGCCCGGAGCCGCCCCGCCAGCGCGTACCGCTCCTGGCGCGGCAGGTCCTTCTCCCGCAGCAGCACCCACCGGGCGCCCCCGGCAACCGCCGCGGCCACCACCTCCGGCAGCGGCGCTGCCGCCTGCCGCCGGTCGGTCACCACCATCAGGGCACCGGGCAGCCGAGGTTGGGGATGCTGCTGGTTGCTCTGACCACCAAACCCATCCCAAACCTCAGCGGGACGCCCATCCGGAACCGTCACAGGTCGGGCCGCCCTTCGTCTGGGGTGGACGCCAGCGCGTGGTCCAACCGGCGCGGGATCCGGCCGGCACCGGCCGCCAGCCGCCCGGCCACCACCGCGTGCCGCATCGCGGTCGCCATCGCGGCCGGGTCCGCCGCCCGGGTGACCGCGCTGGCCAGCAGGACGGCGTCGCAGCCCAGCTCCATCGCCAGCGCGGCGTCCGAGGCGGTGCCGATCCCGGCGTCCAGGATCACCGGCACGGTCACCGCCGCCCGGATCAGCCGGATGTGGTGCGGGTTGGTGATGCCCAGCCCGGAGCCGATCGGCGAGCCGGCCGGCATCACCGCGGCGCAGCCGGCGTCGGCGAGCCGGCGCGCGAGCACCGGGTCGTCGTTGGTGTACGGCAGCACCGTGAACCCGTCCTCGACCAGCCGCTGCGCCGCCGCCAGCAGCTCCACCGCGTCCGGCAGCAGGGTCCGCTCGTCCCCGATCACCTCCAGCTTGACCCAGTCGGTGTCCAGCGCCTCCCGGGCCAGGTGGGCGACCTTGACCGCCTCCATCGCGGTGTAGCAACCGGCGGTGTTGGGCAGCACCCGCACCCCGCAGCGCGCGACCAGCTCCAGCAGTCCGCCCCCGGCCGCCGCGTCGACCCGGCGCAGCGCCACCGTCACCAACTCGGTGCCGCTGGCCACGATCGCCCGCTCCAGCGCCTGCAGGCTGTGCGCGCCCCCGGTCCCGAGGATCAACCGGGAGCCGAGCTCCTCCCCGCCGAGTCGGAACGTGTCCATCGCGCTCAACCTCCCTGGGTAGCGGTCAGCACCTCGACCAGGTCGCCCGCCGCCACCGTCGCGGTCTCCCAGGAGGTACGCGGCACCACCTCGCCGTTGACCGCCACCGCGACTCCCCGGGTGTCCCGAGCCCCGGTCAGCTCGGCCACCACCGCCGCGACCGCCGACCCGTCGGGCACGTCCCGCGGCTGCCCGTTGACCGTGATCATGACCGGGCTCCGTCGCCGCCGGCCCGGAACCGGGCCGGGGTGAAGGGGGCGATCAGCTCCGGCGTTTCGCCGGTGGCGACCAGCTCGGCGATCGTGTCCGCGGTGACCGGCGCCAGCAGGATCCCGTGCCGGTAGTGGCCGGTGGCGACCACGAGTCGGTCGGAGAGGCGGCCCAGGATCGGGGCGTTGTCAGGGGTGCCGGGGCGGTGGCCGACGCACAGCTCAGCGACCGCATGCTCGGCCACGGACGGGACCAGGTCGACGGCGGCGCGCAGCAGCTCCAGGGTGGCGCCGGCGGTGGGCACGGCATCGGTGAGCTCCTCCTCGGTGGCGCCGACCACCACTTCCCCACCGGAACCGGCGGTACGGGGGACGAGGTAGACCCTCCGGCCGTCCGCCCAGCCCCGGATCACGTGCCGGAAACCGGGTTCCCCGTCCGGGGCGCGCAGCCGCAGCACCTGCCCCTTGACCGGCCGCACCGGCAGGCCGGTCAGCGCCGCCGAACCGCAGCCGGCGGCGACCACCACGGTCGCGGCGTCCAGCTCGGACAGCTCCGGCGCGGACAGTCGACGGTCCACCACCCGTACCCCGGCGGCCGCCGCGGCGGCCCGCAGTGCGCGCAGCAGCCGGCGCGGGTCGGCCTGGTAGTCGCCGGCCAGCGCGCCGCCGCGCACCCGCGGGTGCAGCGCCGGCTCCCGCTCCCGCAGTGCGGCGGCGCCGAGCACCGTCATCGGCAGCCCCAACGACTCCTGGTAGGTCCACAACCGGGCCGCCTCCGCGTGGTCGTCCGCGGTCAGCGCCACCACCAGCGTGCCGTCGGTGCGGTAGCCGACATCCCCGAACGGCGCCAGCTCGGTCGCGAACCCAGCCCACTGGGCGGCCGAGGCGACCAGCAACGCGGTCAGGTCGGCTTCGCCGAAGTACGCCTCGCTGACCGGGCCGAGCATCCCGGCGGCCACCTGCGAGGCGCGCTGCTCCGGAGCGGCCGGCTGGTGGTCGAAGACGGTGACCGACAGCCCGCGTTGGGCGCACCGCCAGGCGACCGCGAACCCGATCACGCCGCCGCCGACCACCGCCACGTCGACCGTCATGCCGGCTCCGGCTCCCCGGCGGCCAGCGCCCGCAGCAGCTCCCGGGTGGCGGCCCCCGGGTCGGCCGCGCCGCTGACCGCGCCGACCACCGCCACCCCGTACGCCCCGGCGGTGCGCAACGGTGCCACCCGGTCGGCCCGGACCCCGCCGATCGCGATCACCGGGGTACCGGGGACGGCGGCCGCGACCGCCGCCACCCCAGCCGGGCCGATCGGCTCCGGCAGGCCGTCCTTGGTGCTGGTGCCGAACGCCGGCCCGACCCCGAGATAGCTGGCGCCAGCCGTCACCGCCGCCCGGGCCGCGACCGGGTCCCGGCAGGTGACCCCGAGCACCGCCGCCGGCCCCAGCACCCGGCGGGCGGCGTCCGGCGGCAGGTCGTCGGCCCCGACGTGCCCGCCGGCCGCCCCGACCGCCAGCGCCAGATCCAGCCGGTCGTTGACCAGGCAGGTGGCGCCGAACCGTTCGCACAGCTCGCGGACCTGCACCGCGAACCGGTAGGCGTCCCGGTCGGTGGTGTCGTCGGCCACCCGTACCTGCATTACCGGCGCGCCCGCGGCCAGTGCCGCGGCGGCCACGGCGAGCGCGTCCCGGCCGGGGCGGGTGTCGGTGATGAGATGCAGCCGTCCCAGCGGCCCCACCCTGCCTCCTCCCTGCGCGGGGATTACCCCAATCAGGTTCGACGGTCGGGGGCCGCCTCAGCCCCCCTCTCAGCCCGGTGCACCGGACTCCCGTGGGTCTCGCGGGCCATGCTACGCCGGTTGCCCGGACCCCGCCACCGCCCGGCCCGCACTGCGCGCCCGGAGCAGGCTGGCCCCGATCGCAGCGGCCACCAGCTGGCTGGCCGCCACCAGCCCGAGTACGGCCGGCGGGCCGAGCAGCTGGGTCAGGTGACCGGCCAGCGCGGCACCTGCCGCCATCGCCCCCAGCTTTAGGCTGGCACCGGTGGTGCTGATCTGGGCGTACCACCGAGCCGGGGTGTACCGCTGCCGGGTCGTGAACAGCGCCGGCATGCCCCCGCCCTGGGCCAGTCCGGCCGCCACCGCCAGCCCGAGCAGCACCGCCAGCGAGCCGGCGAACGGCCAGCCGAGCAGGACCAGCCCGGAGCCGGCCAGCGAGGCCAGCACCACCCGCTCGGGTCGCCAGCGGGCGTGCCACCGGCCCCACGCCAGCGCGGTGGCCACCGCGCCGACCTCGACCGCGGTCCAGACGAATCCGCCGAGCGCGGCGTCACCGGCCAGCCGCTCGGCCTGCAGTGGGACCGCCACGGTCAGCATCCCGACCCCGAGGAACGCGACCGAGGTGGCGACGGTGACACTGCGCAGCGGCCGGGTGCGGAGCAGGTGTGCCAGTCCATCCCGGACGGCGGTGGCCAGCCCGGTCCGGTAGGCCACCGGCGCGGCCGGAAGCGGCTGGGCCGGCCGGGCCGCCTGCGGCGGGGTGCGGAGCACCGGACCGGGGAGCCCGGTCAGCGCGAGCAGGCTCAGCACCGCGAACCCGACGATCGCCAGCACCGCCGCGGCCGGCGAGGCGGCGGCCGCCATCGTGGCGGCGGTGGCCGGCCCGAGGATCGCCGAGGCGTTGAAGCCGATCCCCTCGAACGCGTGCGCCCGAGGGAGCAGGTCGCCTGGGACCAGCCGCGGCAACAGGCTGGTGAACCCGCCGCTGGTCATCGGCACGGTCAGCCCGACCAGCGAGGCCAGCCCGACCGCCACCCAGGCCGGCGCGGCCCCGATGCTGCCCAGCAGACCCAGCATCACCAGCCCGAGCAGGATCTGGTTGGCGGCGAGGGCGGCGCGCCGGTGCCGGGTGCGGTCCAGCCATGCGCCCAGCACCGGCCCGCTGAGCACGGTCGGCAGCAGGTACGCAGCGACCACGGCCCCGGCCAGCTGCGGGCTGCCGGTGCGCTGCAGCACCAGCAGCACGACCGCGATCCCCACCATCTCGTCGCCCACTCGGGCGGCGGTCGCGGCCAGGTAGTAGGACGGCAACCCGCGTACCGCCAGGAGCCGGGACATAATCCCCCAAGTCTGTAACGGTTAATATGATGTAACCCGTTACGCTAACATAGGCGTTACACGACGGGTACGCGGAGAGGGGGCGGCACGGACTCGCTACAGACCCCCGACCGGGCGGTGCGGATCGCGGTCGACCTGGTCAACACGCACCGGGACGGCGCGGAGCTGCTGGCTGGGCCGGACGACCTGCGACGGTTCCTGCTCGACCACGCCGAACCTGAGCCGGTCTCGGTGACCGGCGCCGAGCTGGCCAAGGTGCGGGTGCTGCGGCAGCGGCTGCGCGCGGTGTTCGAGGCCGAGCGGGACGTGGACGCCGCGGCGATCCTGAACGCACTGTTCGCCGAGCACGCCACGCGGCCGTACCTGTCCGACCACGACGGCGCCCCCTGGCACCTGCACGTCTCCACCATGGATGCCGACTGGGGGCGCTCGCTGGCTGCCCTGACCGCGATGGGGCTGGCTGTCCTGGTGGCCGGCCGCGGGTTCGGGGTGCTGCGCCGGTGCGCCGCTGCCGGGTGCGAGCTGGTCTTCGTCGCCACCACCCCGGGCCGGGTCCGCCGGTTCTGCTCGCCGGCCTGTGCCACCCGGACCCGGGTCAGCTCCTACCGGGACCGCCACCGCGGAGGCGGCGGCCGGACAGCCGGGGCTCAGCCGGCCGGGTAACCGGCGAGTACGGCGTCGCTGAATGGCGGCCAGGCCGCCAATGCCCACGGTCCGAACTCTCGGTCGGTGAGCGCCACACAGCCGAGCCCAGCGACCGGGTCGACCCACAGGAAGGCGCCGGAGCCGCCAAAGTGGCCGAACGTCTGCGCCGAGTTGCGCATGCCGGTCCAATGCGGGTGCTTGCCGTCGCGCAGCTCGAAGGTCAGGCCCCACGGGTTCGGGTCGAACCGCCCGACGGCGGGCAGCACCCCGGCCAGCTCGGGAAACTGCGCCGAGGTCGCCTCGGCCAGTGTCTCCGCGACGATCAGGGCTGGAGACAGCAGCTCGCGGGCGAACCGCAGCAGGTCGTCAACCGTGGACACGATGTCGTGCGCCGGGGAGCCGGTAAGGGCGGTGTCGGCCATCCCCAGCGGGTCCAGCACCGCCTGCTGCAGGTATTCGGCGAACCGGATGCCGGTACGGGCAGCCAGGTGCTCCGCGAACCGCTCGATCCCGACGTTGGAGTAGATCCGGCGGGTGCCCGGCCGGGTCAGCACCCGGTCCTGGTCGAAGGCCAGCCCGGAGGCGTGCGCCAGCAGGTGCCGGACGGTGGCACCGGGCGGCCCGGCCGGCTCGTTCAGCTCGATCGCGCCTTCCTCCACCGCTACCAGCGCCGCCATGCCGACCAGCAGCTTGCTGACCGACGCGGTGCGCCCCCGCCAGCCCGGGTCGCCCCCGACCGCCCGGGTTCCGGCGGCGTCGGTCACCCCGGCGGCCGCCCGGTCCACCGGCCAGTCCGCCAGCAGCTCCGTCAGATCACCCACGCTGGCGACCCTAGCCCGGCCGGCTCCCAGGAGGATCGACCGCGCCAGAGTCAAATCCGGATTGATAGCAAGTATGATAACCCGCCATGACTGTCGAGTTATCATACTTGCTGTCAATAACGTCATGGAGACCGTTTCAGGCCTGGTCCCAGTCCGGCTCCGTGATCTCCACGACCTGGCCGGCCCGCATCGCCAGGAACCGGTCGAAGGAGCGGGCGAACCAGCGGTCATGGGTGACCGCCAGCACCGTCCCCGCGTAGCCGGCCAGCCCAGCCTGCAGCGCCTCCGCCGAGGCCAGGTCCAGGTTGTCGGTCGGCTCGTCGAGCAGCAGCAGGGTCGCCCCGGACAGCTCCAGCAGCAGGATCAGGAACCGGGCCTGCTGGCCGCCGGAGAGCAGTCCGAACCGCTGGTCCCCGGCACCGGCCAGCTCGTACCGTCCGAGCGAGCGCATCGCCCCCGGCCGGGGCAGGCTGTCCCGGTGGTCGTCACCGCGCCACAGGATGTCGACCAGCGTCCGGTCCGCCAGGTCCGGCCGGTCGTGCACCTGCGAGAAGTGCCCGGGCACCACCCGCGCCCCGAGCCGGGCGATCCCGTGGTGCGCCACCGGGGGCAGCGGGACCACCGGCTCGCCGGCCGGCGCCGAGCCGCCCCGCCCCAGCAGCCGGAGCAGGTGCGACTTGCCGGTACCGTTCCCGCCCAGCACCGCCATCCGGTCCCCGTACCACAGCTCCAGGTCGAACCGGCCGGTCAGACCGTCCAGCGCGAGCTGCTCACAGACCACCGCCCGCTTGCCCGTACGGCTGCCGGCCAGCCGGACCCGGATGTCCTGCTCCTTCGGCGGCAGCGGCGGCGGACCGGCCGCCTCGAACTTGCGCAGCCGGGTCTGGGCCGCCTGGTAGCGGGAGGCCATGCTCGAGTTGTAGGCCGCCTTCTGCTTGTACATCAGCATCAGCGCGCGCAGCTTGGCGTGCTCCTCGTCCCAGCGGCGGCGAGCCTCGTCCAGCCGGTCGTGCCGGGCCGCCCGGGCGGCGTGCCAGCTGGCGAACCCGCCCGGGTGGGTCCAGGCCGAACCACCCTCGACGGCCACCACCCGGTCGGCGGTGCGGGCCAGCAGCTCCCGGTCGTGCGACACGAACAGCACACTCTTGGCGGAGGCGGCCAGCCGCCGCTCCAGCCAGCGCTTGCCGGGCACGTCGAGGAAGTTGTCCGGCTCGTCCAGCAGCAGCACCTCGTCCGGCCCGTGCAGCAGCAGCTCCAGGGCGAACCGCTTCTGCTCCCCGCCGGACAGGGTCCGGACCGGCCGGTGCCGAGCCTGTTCCCAGGGCAGCCCGAGCACCGTGACGCTGACCGTGTCGAAGGTCACCTCCGCCTCGTACCCGCCGGCCTCTCCCCAAGCCGCCAGCGCGTCGGCGTAGGCGAGCTGGTCGCGCTCGGCGCCGGAGCCGAGCGCCGCCTCCGCCGCGGCCAGCCGCTGCCCGGCCGCCCGGACCGCCGGCGCGGTCAGCGACAGTGCCAGGTCGGCCAGCGACCGGTCGTCTCCGATCGAGCCGATGAACTGGTGCATCACCCCGAGCCCACCGGTACGGGTGACGGTGCCGGATGGCACCGGCAGGTCCCCGGCGATCATCCGCAGCAGGGTGGTCTTGCCGGCCCCGTTTGGTCCGACCAGCGCCACCTTGGCCGCTTCGCCGACCCGGAAGGACACCCTGCCGAACAGCACCCGCCCGTCCGGCAGCGTGTGCCCGACCTCGACCACGTCGACGTGTCCCACACCGGCATCCTCCCGGCGGTGGACGGCCGGCGTCTACCTGGTTACCCGCAGCACCCGGTAGCCCTTCTGGCTGGCGTGCCGGACCGCCCGCCAGCCGCGTCCGGTGAGCCACTGCTGCAGCGAGTCGCCGCCGAGGTGGCGGGCCACCACCAGCCACGCCATCCCGTCCGGGTCGAGCCGGGGCAACCACCGGTCCAGCATCGCGTGCAGGGCGGGCTTGCCCACCCGGATCGGCGGGTTGCTCCAGATCTGGGCGAACCGGAGGTCGGCCGGCACCTGCTCCGGGGCGGCGACCCGGACCCGACCGGCGACCCCCAGGGCGGCCGCGTTCTCCGCCGCCAGCTCGCGCGCCCGCGGGTTCACCTCCACCGCCCAGACCGTGGCGTGCGGGGCGGTGGTCGCCAGCACGCAGGCGATCGGACCGTAGCCGCAGCCCAGGTCGAGCAGCGGGGCCGTGGTCTGCGGCCCGGGCAGCTGCGCCTTGCGCAACAGTACGGAGGTACCCGGGTCCAGCCGGTCCGCCGAGAAGACGCCGCCGGCGGAGACCAGCGTGTAGCGGTCCGCGCCGACCCGGAACTGGATCCGCCGGTCGGCGGGCTGGGCGGGGCGGGCGGGCTGATCGGGCTCGGTCGAGAAGTAGTGACCCATCCGAGCAGTATCACTGCCTGTACTCACTCGGTGGACGGCCGCCAGGTGTCGCCCAGCAGGTGGGGCGGTCCGATACGCTGTCGGGCATGACGTACGGGTGGGGTCGGGAGCCTGGCGGTCCACCGCCCGGCCGCCGCCGCCCCCCCGACCCGGCCGAGCCTGGCGCGCCGCGACAACGATGGCAGCCCATCCGGGACGGGGCGCCGGGCGGGCGCCACAGCGCCCACTCCGAGCCGCCGGTGCGACGATCGCCGCCGCCGGGCAGTCGCCAGGCCCGACCACCCGACGATCCAAGGGCGTACGCCCAGCGTGGCGCACCTCCGGTCAACCCCTACGACCCGCCGCCGGCGGGTCGTAGGCGTGCCGAGCGAGACGCTCCGGGGTTGGCCGGTCACGACCGGTCGGGCCGGGACGGGGTGCCACCGGCGGCGACCCGATCGGCCAGACCCACCCGGACCGGCGCCGCACCGGCGTGGTGGGGTGACGGTGCAGGCGACGGCCCGGCCGCCCGGCGGGGGCGGGCGCCGCAGGAGCGGACGCCACCCGGCCGGACGCCACCGCCGCCGCCGCAGGAACGAACCCCACCCGGCCGGACGCCGCGCGGGCCGGAGGTGCGGCTGGCGGACCAGTTCGTCCGGCGACCTCTTCGCACCGGCCGCCCCCCGGCACCGGCCGGCCCGCCCCCGGCCGCGTCCCGGAACCCGCTGCCGCACCCTCCTCCCCCGAACGCGCCGCCGCCCCGGCTGCGGACCAGCGCGGCGCCCGCCACCGCCCCACCGGCCAGTCCTCCGGTTCCGCTGCGTCCGCCCCCCGCCCCGCCACCCGGTAACGGCTCCCCGCCACCACCCCGAGGTAACCCGCTGACCACCACCGGCAGCGGCCGCCGGACGGCGCCCCGGGCGCCGGCCGCCGGCAGACCGGACGGCGCCGGCCCAGGCGTCGACCCGCGCTTGCACGGCCGCCGGTCCAGACGGTGGTACGGCGTGTTCGCCGGAGTCGCGGCCCTGGTCGTCCTGCTCACCTGTGCCGGCTTCAGCTACCAGCTGGTGCAGGACGAGCTGGCCGGTCGCAACGCCCAGGCCGACATCGGCGAGCCGAGCGCGACCGTCCCCCGCGACATCAGCTCCCGCGAGGTCGATCCGGAGCCGCTCACGGTGGATGAGGTCTTCCCGAACGAGGAG
>WHTQ01000104.1 GCA_009377645.1 Micromonosporaceae bacterium
CGCGGGTTTCCAGCTCACCCAGGCCAAGCTCGCCGCGATGGCGGTGGACCTGTCGACCAGCGCGCTGCTGGCACAACACCTGGGGCGGCTCAAGGAGGCCGGCACGCTGCGGCCCGAACAGGTGAGTCTGGGCAAGCTGCACAACGTACGGCAGGCGCTGTCGATCGCCCGACAAGCCCGGACCGTGCTGGGAGCCAACGGCATAAGTGCCGAGTATCCGGTGCTGCGGCACGCCAACAACCTGGAGTCGGTGCTTACGTATGAAGGCACCGAGGAGATCCACATTCTGGTGCTCGGCGAGGCACTCACCGGCATTTCGGCGTACCGGGGTGGTGGTGGCTGATCCGGGCTGCCACTATGGTGCCGGTGGTTACCGACTTCGCGCATGGGGTGGGGTTGCTCGAACGCGGGTTGCTGATCTGCGCGCGTATGCCTCGGCTGCTCGTGCTCGGGCTGATCCCGGTGGCGGTCACCGGGGTGTTGTTCCTCGCCGGGTTCGTCACCCTGCTGCTTTTCCTCGGCGACCTCGCCGCCGCGGAGCGTGACCCGGGTGCTGGCCGCGATCGCCCTGCTCGGGGTGGCGTTCCTGATCGGCGCTGGACTGGGCGGTTGCGGGAACGGCAGGTCCCGGGTCTGCAGGTAGGTGCGTGACGCGGAAACGGTGCTGGGGTGCAGCGGCAGCAGGCGGCTCTTGCCGAACTTGGCACCGCGGACCCGCAGCAAACCTTGGCGGGCGTCGAAGTCGTCGCGGTCGAGCCCTATCGCCTCACCGACGCGCATCCCGGTGACGGCCAACAGGCCGACCAGGGTCTGGTAGGTCGACGCCCTCAACGGCCGGGGCAGGCAGGCGGCCGCACCGATCAACGCGCCGACGTCTGCCTCGGAGTACAGGTATGGAGTCGCTCGGCGGGACCGGTTCTGGAGCAGTTCAGATGGGGGAACCTGAACCCGGGGGTCGACGGTGTGGAGGTAGACGGCGAACCGGCGCACCGTCGAGAGCCGATGCGCCCACCAGCGTTCAGCGGCATCGGCGGGCAGCATGGCCCAGCCCAGGGCGTGGTCGACGGTGACGGTGCCGGCGTCTTGTTCGCGCAGGTAGCGCAGGAACTGGTTCAGTAGCTTCTCGGCGCGGTCGAGCTTGAACCCCAGCGCCCGCCGCACGCTCAGGTAGTCGGCCAGGGCCTGATCCAGCCACGCGGTGGTCATGCCGCACCTCCCGCTGGCCACGGGCGGGCCAACTCGCGCAGCCTGTCGGTGTCGACTTTCGCGTAGATCGCCGTGGTCAAAGCGTGGCGGTGCCGCAGCACCTACCCGATCTCGGGCAGCGACCCGCCAGCGCGCAGCATCCCAGTGGCGGCGGTGTGCCGCAGCCGGTGCGCGTAGATGCGACCCAGCCCGGCGCGTCCGGCGGCGCGGGCCACGATCTGCGTGACCGCCATGCCGGTTAGCCGACCGTACGGGGCACGGACCCGGGCGAACACCTCCCGCCCGGCGACGCTGGTGGCGGGGCGGCCCGCGCTCAGGTAGGCCACGATCACCTGCCCGACATCGGCCGGCAGCGGCAGCCGCTCCCACCTGTCGCCCTTGCCGCGCACCGTGATCTCACCACGTCGCCAGTCGATGTCCTCCAGCCGCAGCCCGGCGACTTCCCCGGCCCGTAACCCGAGCCGGACCAGCACCGTAAGGATCGCCAAGTCCCGGCGCCCCACCGGCGTGCCCTGGTCGCAGGAAGCCAGCATCACGGCGACCTGTTCGGCGTGCAACGCCTTGGGCAGACCGGCCAGCTTCCGGGTGGCCACCGATGGGACCACCTCGGCCAACGGCCGGTCGATTAGCCCTTCGACGTGCCAGAACCGCAGCAGCGACCGCAGCGCGGTCACCATCCGCGGCGCTGTTCCACCCAAAGCCTCACGGCACCGCGTGACAACGAAGGCGGTGACCTCACCCGCCCCAAGCCGGTTTACCTCGACCCCGGCACCGGTGTTCAGACCGGCCACGAACGGCCGAACAAGGTCCACATTGCGGCGGATGGTCGTCCCAGCCAGACCTCGTTCCTCGGACAGGTACCGGGCATAACGAGCAAGCAGCTCCTCCACCTCGCTGGGCGCGGGCGGCGCCGGCCGCACAAACACTCCCAGGTCCTGCAGGTACCCCAACAACGGCGCCAACCCCCGAACGGAACGGTGGCCGACGTAGCCCGCCGCACGACGCTCCACTACAAATGCATCCACCAGCTCGCTGGTCAGCGCCGAGACCTCCAAGCCCCGGCCGGCAAGCCACCTGCTCAGATGCCCCATCAAGTAGAGATGCCAGACGACGGTGAACGGCGAGTAGCCCCGCCGCGCCAACTCGCTGCGAAACCCATGCGCGTATGGCTCCAGCGGTCCCACCACTCGAGCTCGCGACGACCCCTTCATGATCTGCTCCTCTCCTCGGATCGGAGAGGGCAACGATCACCACGCCCGCGATTATGCCGAGCCGACCGCCGTGGTCACCGTCCCACCAGCGGTGACCACGGACCACCTCGGCATAAGACGCCTTATCCGGAACTCGGGATAAGGCGTCAGCGATGATCAGCGTGCCTGCCAGGGAACCGAGGCGGGCCTGGACCGATCCAGCAGCGGGGCGAACGCGGGGATTTCATTGGACTTCGCCTCGACACAGACTTGAGCCAGCACGATGCCGGTGGCCGTGTCGTAGGCCGATAGCAGGTGCACCTGCCGCCCGGCGGGCAACCGTGCCCCGCGGAGCAGCTTGCCATCTACGGCGATTACCACACGGCCCGCCCGCCCAGAGGCGGCCGATCGCGTCGGGAGACGGCTGTGTAGCCAGCCGGTCAGCACCGCCTGCAACACGGCAGCGTCGACGCGGACCAGGAACCGCCACACGCCGCGTCCGGGTCGGGGGGTATGTTGCACGCTCCACATCCACCCGAATGTGGTCCACATCCGCATGGATGTGGACCGCCCCACCTACCCCTGGGGCTTACGGCCGGTTTCATGGTGGGTAGGAGGCGTCGCTGACGTGGCATCAGCACCGCCGGCCGGGCCGCACCAGCAGACCCCGTGCGGTGGCACGGATCTCGGTAGGATGTGCGCCATGACAGGTCCGATCCGGGTAACTGGACCGTTCGACACCCTGCCGTATGTGCATTTCACCCGACTTGCGAACACCCGGATCATCGACACGGGCGACCTGGTTGCCGGGTGCCGGCCAGCCCCGGGCCGGCACTGGTTGTCGCGGTTGCCGGCTCACTGAGCAACGGGTCCGGTGAGGGTGCCCGTGCGCGGCCGGATGACGCGCCCCGGCAGGAAACACGTCTTCTACGTGATCGGGTTCTGTCGTGGGCCGGGGGCGCCGCCTGGCTAGGCGGCAGCCTCCGCATGGAGGTCATCTTGTCGATAGGGGTTCGGATGTTGGAGATTTCTCTGCTCGGACCAATCGAGGTACGGGCATCGGGAAGAATCGTGTCACTGTCTCCGTTGGAGCGGAACCTGCTTACCGTGCTTGCCCTGTCCAAGGGGACGGCCATGTCCACGGAGCGGATCATTGACCGGCTGTGGGGGGAGCGGCACCCGGCCGCGCCCCGGTCCCGGGTGCAGGGCCTGGTTTCCGCGGTGCGCCGCAAGGTCGGCGGTGCGCTGGTCACCCGACACCCCGGCTACCTGCTGGAGGCCGGCGGGATCGTGGTCGACCTCGACGAGTGTGAGGACCTGGCCCGGCGGGCGAGGCGGGCCGGCTCGCCCGGGGAGGTGGCCGGGCTGCTGCGGCAGGCGCTGCGCCAGTGGCGGGGAGAGCCGCTGGACGGGGTCTCGGCGCCCGGCATCGAGACCGACCGGGTTCGGCTGGTCGAGCTGCGGATCGGCCTGCTGGAGCAGCTGTTCGCCGCCGAGCTGGCGCTGGGCCACCACGCCGAGCTGGTCTCCGAGCTGGCCGCCGCGGCGGCGGCCAACCCGTTGCGGGAGGAGCTGGCCGGCCAGCTGATGCGGGCGCTCTACCGCAGCAACCGGCGCGCCGATGCGCTGCGGGTCTACCAGGACCTGCGGGCGCGGTTGGCCGAGGAGCTGGGCACCGATCCGTGCGCCGACCTGCGGGAGCTGCACGCCACCATCCTGCGCGGTGAACCGGTGCCACCTCCGCCGCCGAGGCCCTCGGCGGCCGGGCCGCCGGAGCCGGTGGCCGGCTCGCCACCGCCGGCCCCGCCGGGCCTGCCGCGGCAGCCGCTCGGCCCGCTGGCGCCGCCGCCGCGGGCACCGCAGCCGCAGCCGACGCCGGCCGGCGGGCCGGAGCGGGCGGAGGTCCGGCCCGCGCAGCTGCCGGCCAGCGTGGGGCACTTCACCGGGCGGGACAGCGAGCTGGCGGCGCTGACCCGCGCGATCCGCCGGCCGGTCGACGAGCCCCGGGTGCTGCTGGTCTCCGGGCCCGGCGGCATCGGCAAGACCGCCCTGGTGGTCCAGTGGGCGCGTTCGATCGCCGGCCGGTACCCGGACGGGCAGATCTTCATCGACCTGCACGGGCGGATGCCCCGGGAGAGCCTGCCCGCCGGCACCGCCCTGGGCCTGGCGCTGGGCGCGCTGGGGGTGACCCGGCGGGAGGTCCCGGAGACCGCCGACGAACGGTCCGCCCTGTTCCGCACCCTGCTCAGCCGCCGGCAGGTCCTGGTCATCGCCGACGATGCCGCCGGGCTGGACCAGCTGCTCCCGCTGGTCCCCCCCACCACCGCCAGCCAGCTGGTCGCGACCAGCCGCCGCCGGCTCGCCGCCCTGGCCGCCCATCACGCGGTGCAGGCCTTCCAGGTCCAGCCGCTGAGCCCGCAGGACACCCGCAACCTGCTGGCCCGGATCGTCGGCCCGCACCGGCTGCGCGAGTCGGCCGCCGCCCGGGTGGTGCAGTGGTGCGGCGGCTGGCCGCTGGCGACCCGGCTGGTCGGCACCAAGCTGGCGGCGCGGCACTGGCAGAGCATGGCGTCGTTCGCCAACGAGCTCGACGACCTCGCCGACCTGGTGCTGGACGACGACCCGCGCAGCGTCCGGGCCGCCCTGCTCAGCGCGCACGAGTCGCTGAGCCCGGCCGCGGCGCACCTGTTCGCCCGGATCGGCCGGCATCCGAGCGGGCAGAGCCTGTCCTACCCGACCACCGCCGAGCCACCGATCCGGCAGCTGCGCGGGCTGCTGGACGAGCTGGTCGCGGTCCACCTGCTGGTGGAGGTGGGCCACGGGCGCTACCACCTGCACGACGTGGTGCGCCGGTTCGCCCGGCAGTGCGGCGCCGAGCTGACCGACCTCGACGCCGTCGACGAGTGGGTGAGCCACCGGGGGTCGCCGGCCCCCGGCGCCACCGGACGCATGGCCAGACTCGCACCGGATTCACATCGGATCTGAAGCGGCTCCGCAGCTCACGCTGTGACACTGCGTACTCATCAGAAGGTGGTGTCCCCCGACAGATGCGGTGTTCCGTGACGTGGCTGTGAGCCTGGATCCGACGGTGAGCCCGGATCCGACCGTGCTGGACGGGTTCCTGGCGGCTGCCGACGCGCATCCGGGGCGTACCGCCATCGCCGACGACGGGCGGAGCCTGTCCTACGCTGCGCTGCGGACCCGGGTGCGGGCGGTGGCCGACCGGCTCGGGCCGGGGCCGGGGGTGGTGGCGGTGCCCGCCATCCACACTCCGGACACGGTCGCCGGCCTGCTCGGAGTGTGGTTGGCCGGCGGCGCCTACTGCCCGGTCGACCCGGCATTCCCGGCCGCCCGCCGGCAGGCGATGCTGACCGCCGCCGGTTGCCAGATCCGGCTCGACCCGAACCTGGGCGGCCACGGGGGAGCGGAGCTGGCGTACATCCTGTTCACGTCCGGGTCCACCGGTGAGCCGAAGCCGGTGCTTACCCCGCAGGCGGCGATCGGCGCCGCGGTCCGGTCGGTCCGCGAGCTGTTCGGCCTCACCCCCGCCGACCGGGTGCTGCAGTTTGCGTCGTTGAGCTGGGACACCTGCTTCGAGGAGATCCTGCCCACCCTGACCAGCGGGGCCTGCCTGGTGTTCCACCCGGACGCGTACGCGGGCTCGTTCCCGCGGCTGCTGCGGATGCTCGACCGGGAGCGGGTCACGGTGCTGAACCTGCCGACCGCGTTCTGGCACGAGCTGGTCGGCTACCTGCGGGAGTCGGGGCAGCCGCTGCCGGCGAGCCTGCGGCTGGTGATCGTCGGCGGGGAGCCGGTCCGGCCGGCCCGGCTGGCCGACTGGCACGCCCTGCCCACCGGCGGCCGGCCGCGCCTGCTCAACACCTACGGCTGCACCGAAACCACGCTGATCACTCACGCGGCCGAGCTGACCGCAGCGGGCAGCGGCGGCTCGCCCGCAGCCGGCCAGGTGCCGATCGGCCGGCCGCTGCCGCACGTGGTGGAGCGCCTGAGCGCCGAGGGCGAGCTGCTGATCGGCGGACCGTCGCTGGCGGCCGGCTACCGCGGCCTACCGGCGGCCACCGCCGCCCGGTTCGTCACGGTCGACTCGGCCCGGTTCTTCCGCACCGGCGACCGGGTCCGCCGGCTGCCGGACGGGTCTCTGGTGCCGGCCGGCCGGATCGACCAGGAGCTGAAGGTACGCGGGATCCGGGTGGACCCGGCCGAGGTGGAGGCGCACATCGCCGCCCACCCGGCGGTCGGCGCGGTCGCGGTGACCGGGGTCCGGGTGGCCGACCACACGGTGCTGGCCGCGTACGTCATCGCCGCCGGCCCGCACACCGATCCGGCCGGACTGCCCGCCAGCATCGTCGACCACCTGCGCGGCCGGGTCCCGGCGCACCTGGTGCCCAGCCGGATCCGGGTCGTCGAACGGCTTGCGTACACCGCGACCGGCAAGCTCGACCGGCGCCGGATCGAGGAGACCCTGGCATGATCGAGGAGGTTCTGGCGTGACCGTCGACGCCGTCCGCGACATCTTCCGCCGCGTCCTGGAACCCGACGCCTCGAGCGTCGGCCCGCCAGGCGTCGGTGCGCCGGGCATCGGCGCGGACTCGGACTTCTTCGCACTGGGCGGCGACTCGTTGCTGGCGACCCGGGTGCTCAGTGCGGTCGCCCGCGAGTGCGGGGTCGAGCTGACCTTCGACGACCTGCTGCGCGCGCCCACCCCGGCCGGGCTGGCCGGGACCATCGCCCGGACCATCGCGAGCGTGCCGCGATGAGGGTGGTGGTGGTCGGCGCCGGCCTGGCCGGGCTGACCGCGGCGGACGACCTGGCGGCGGCCGGTGCCGACCTGACCGTGCTGGAGGCGCGGGACCGGGTCGGCGGCCGGACCCACGGGATCGAGGTGGCTGCCGGCAGCTGGGTCGACGCCGGCGGGGCGTACCTGGGCGACCGGCACACCCGGCTGCACGCGCTGCTCTCCGAGCTGGGCCTGAAGACCACGCCGACCACCATGACCGGGGCGAGCCGGTTCGCGCTCGATGCCGGCGGGCAGCCGCAGACCCGGCCCGGCCGGTTCCCGCCGCTGCGGGCGGTCGCGCTGGGGGAGCTGTTCGACCGGCTCGACCAGCTGGCCACCGCGGTCCGGGTGGACGCGCCGTGGCTGACCCCGGACGCGGCCACATTGGACTCGCTGACCGCCGCGCAGTGGGCCGAGCAGAACCTGCCGCACCGCGACGCCCGGCGGTTCTTCCCGCTGTTCCTGGGGGAGCTGATGGCCGCCGACCCGGCCACCGTCTCGCTCCTGCATGTGGCGTTCTACCTGCGCTCCGGCGGCGGCGCCGGCTATCTGAACGCGTTCCAGGGCGGGGCCCAGCAGGACCGGGTGGACGGGGGCGCGCACCAGCTCTGCCAGCTGCTGGCCGGCCGGCTGGGCCAGCGGCCGCGGCGCTCTGGGCGGCTGGGCCAGCGGCTGCGGCTGGCCGAGCCGGTTCGCGCGATCCACCAGGACGGTGCCGGGGCCACCGTGCACGCGGCCGGCGGCGCCTACCACGCCGACGCGGTGGTGGTCGCCGTCCCGCCGCTGCTGGCCGACGCCATCGAGTTCCGGCCGGAGCTGCCGGTACGCCGGGCGGGGGAGCGGACCGGGCGCGGCTGCGCGGTGAAGGTGCACCTGGTCTACCCGGCACCGCTGTGGCGGGAGCACGGCCTGTCCGGCTGGTCGCTGAGCACGGCCGGGCCGCTGCTGTCCACTGTCGACGACTCGCCGCCGGACGGCGCGGTGGGGGTGCTGACCGGCTTCGTGACCGGTGCGCAGGCGCGCCAGTTCGCCGGCCGCACCGCGGCTGCCCAGCAGGCGGCGGTACGCGCCCAGGCGGCCCACCTGTTCCCACAGCTCCCGCCCCCGATCAGCGTCCATATCACCGACCGGCTGACCGCCCAGTACAGCCGCGGCTGCTACGCCGCACTGTTCGGACCGGGCGACTGGACCCGCCGCGGTCCGCACCTCACCACCCCCCACCACTGGGTGCACTGGGCCGGCACCGAGACGAGCACTGAGTTCTTCGGGCTCATGGAGGGTGCGGTCCGCTCGGGCCACCGGGCGGCAACGGAGATCCTGTCCCGCTACCAACCCGCTGGGAGATCGCAATGACCGACACACCGATTGCGCCGCTTGCGGTGCGGCAGCAGTTCATGACCGAGCCGGAGCTGGGCGCCGGCAACTTCCTCGACCACGCCGTGCGGACGAACCCGAACCGGGCGGTGCCGTTCACGTTCAGCCACGACATCGACCACCGCGGGGAGGTGGTGCTGCGCGGGCACAGCCTGACCGACCTGGTGGAGATCCGCGACCGGTACGCGAAGTGGTACTGGGCCAACGGCGTACGCGCCGGCGAGCCGGTCGGGATCGTCGTGGCCGAAGGACTGGAACCGCTCCTGCACTACCTGGCCCTGACCGCGCTGGGCGCGATTCCGGCGATGATCAACGACGCGATGCGGGCCGACGTGATGGTCCGCTACCTGGACTACGTCGGGGTGGTGGGGGTGGTCGCCGACGACACCACCTGGCTGGCCGCGTCCTACCGGGAGAACCCCGGCCGCCGGCCGCGGTTCCTCGCGCTCGCCGCCGAGGTGCAGGCGTTCGACTCCGGGTCCGCGCCGCTGCCGCCGCAGTACCCGTACCGGCACGCGCCGGAGGACGTCTGCGCCCTGATCCACTCCTCCGGCACCACCGGCACTCCGAAGTCGACGATCCTCGGTCACCGCAGCTTCTGGGACGGCAAGCAGCCGCGTATGGTCCGGTTCCCAGCCGAGCCGTACGACAAGCTGATGTCGCTGATGCCGCACACCCACGCCGGTGGGCTGAGCTACTTCCTGACCGCGACCCTGCTCGGGCTTCCGACGGTGGTGATGGCCGACTGGCGGCGGGTGGTGGTGGAGCCGGTGATGGAGGCGTTCCAGCCGACCATGCTCGCCTCGTTCCCGCGTACCTTTGTGGAGCTGGCCACCGGTGAGCTGCCGGTCAAGGGCGCCGCCAAGGTGCACTCGTGGTTCAACACCGCCGACTCGGCGCACTACGGCCACATCCGCCGGCTGGTCCAGCTCGGCCAGCGACCGCCGGGCATGATCCAGCCCTGGCTGCTGCCCGGCGACCAGGCCCCGGCCGGTGCGGACGACTCGCTGCCGGGGTCGCAGTACATCGACGGACTCGGCTCCTCGGAGATGGGGATGGCGCTGTTCGGCGGGCTGTTTACCCCGGAGACCCCGCGCAACGACCGGTGCATCGGCAAGGCACAGGACGCGGTGACCAAGGCCGCGGTGCTGGACGAGCACGGCCAGGAGGTGCCGGACGGGACGGTCGGGCTGCTGGCCGTGATCACCCCGTCGCGTACCCCGGGTTACTGGAAGAACCCCCGGCTGACCAGCAGCTTCGAGCTGAACGGCTACTGGCTGACCGGGGATGTGGCCCGCCGGGACGCGGACGGCAACTACTACCATCTGGACCGGACGGTGGACGTCATCGACACCGCCACCGGCCCGGTCTACAGCCTGCCGCTCGAGGAGGTGCTGATCGCCGACTGCGCCGACGCGGTGCTGGACTGCTCGGTGGTCGGGGTGCCCGCCCGGGACGGGGCCGGGCAGCAGCCGATCGCGGTGGTCAAGCTGCAGCCCGACGCCGCGGCGGACTGGACCGAGCAGGCGATCCGGGAGCAGGCGAACAAGGAGCTGGCCGCGGTCGGGCTGGCGCCGCTGGCGGCGGTGGTCATCGCCCGCTCGGAGCCCGACTTCCCGCTCGGGCCGACCGGCAAGGTGCTCAAGCGGGAGCTGCGCACCCGGCACGCCGGGCTGCTCACGGCCGGCCGGGGCACCTGACCCGATGACCGGCGCCACCGGTGACCCCGGCGACACTGGCTACGCCGGCGCCCCCGGCGCCCCCGGCGCCCCCGGCGCCGCTGGCCGGCGGCCGTACCGCTACCTCCCGGCCGCGCTGGTCGAGCCGGACTGGCGGCGGCTGCCGGGCTGGCGCGGCGTCACCGGTGCCCAGTGGCGCGACCCGCAGTGGCAGCGGGCGCACTGCGTCCGGAACCTGCGGCAGCTGCGGGCGGTGGTCGGGGACCTGCTCGGCGAGCACTTCTACCTCGAGTTCGCGGCCGACCTGCGGCAGTTCGCCACGATGTCGATGCTGGTCACGCCGCAGATGTTGAACACGATGGCGGCGGCCGCCCCGGCCCGCCCGGAGCCGTTCACCGAGGCGTTCCTGGCCGATCCGGTGCGCCGGTACATGCTGCCGATCCGCTCCGACCGGGACCTGGACTGGCCCAGCCACCCGTACGCCCAGCGGGACCCGCTGCACGAGGCGCAGATGTGGGTGACCGAGGGGCTGACCCACCGGTATCCCACCAAGGTGCTGGCCGAGCTGGTGAGCACCTGCCCACAGTACTGTGGACACTGCACCCGGATGGACCTGGTGGGCAACTCCACGCCACAGGTGGACAAGACCAGGTTCGCGCTGCGCCCGGCCAACCGGCAGGACCTGATCCTGGACTATCTCAAGCGGACCCCGGCGGTCCGGGACGTGGTGGTCTCCGGCGGGGACGTCGCCAACCTGCCCTGGCACCAGCTGGAGTCGTTCCTGCTGCGGCTGCTGGACCTGGAGTCGGTACGCGACATCCGGCTGGCCACCAAGGCGCTGGTCGGCCTGCCGCAGCATTGGCTGCAGCCGGCGGTGGTCGACGGGCTGGACCGGGTGGCCGGCCTGGCCCGGCGCCGGGGAGTCCACCTGGCGGTCCACACCCACGCCAACCATGCCGCCTCGGTTACCCCGCTGGTCGCCGAGGCGGCCCGGGCGATGCTGTCCGCCGGGGTGCGGGACGTCCGCAACCAGGGGGTGCTGCTGCGGGGCGTCAACACCACGCCGGAGGACCTGCTCACCCTCTGCTTCGCGCTGCACGGCGAGGCCGGCATCCTGCCGTACTACTTCTACCTGTGCGACATCATCCCGTACGCGGAGCACTGGCGGATCCCGGTCCACGAAGGACAGCGTCTGCAGGAGGCGATCATGGGTTACCTGCCCGGCTACGCCACCCCGCGGGTGGTCTGCGACGTGCCGTACGCCGGCAAGCGCTGGGTGCACCAGGTCGCCGACTACGACCGGGTACGCGGGATCTCGTCCTGGATCGGTCCGGAGAGCCCGGACCGGCGCTACCTTTACTACGACCCGATCATCAGCCTGCCCGAGCCTGGTCGCGCCTGGTGGGCGGCTAGGGGCGCAGCCAGGACCGGGTGAGCTGCTGGACCGCGCTGCCGTCCGGGTCGGCCAGCTTACGCGCCACGTACCGGCGGGCGTACTCACTGGTCTGGATCCGGAACGCCGGCCGGTCGTCGGTCAGCGCCCGGACCACCTCCGCCGCCACCTCCGCCGCCGTCTGCGCGCCCTCGACCGCGCCGGTGCCCACCCACTGCCGGTACCGGTCGAACGCGGCCGCGTAGGGCCCGCTGGGCGTGGCGGCCGGATCGGTCGGCGCGTTCGCGATGAACGCGGTGTCCAGCACCGCCGCCGGCTCGACCAGCGACACCGACACACCCACCTCGGCCGCCACCGGCGCCAGCGCCTCCATGAACCCCTCGACCGCGAACTTCGCCGCCGAGTAGCCCTCGCTGAACGGCTGCCCGATCACCCCGCGCACGCTGCTGATCGTGACCAGCCGCCCGTGGCTGGCCCGCAGGTGCGGCATGGCGGCCCGGCTGACCCCCACCACGCCGAAGAAGTTGACCTCCATGCTGGCCCGCAGCGCCGCCAGCGGGCCCAGCTCCAGGGTGGTACGCAGGCCGGCGTTCCCGGCGTTGTTCACCAGCGCGTCGAGCCGTCCGTGCCGGTCGATCACCGCCGCCAGGCACCGGTCCACCGAGGCCGGGTCGGTGACCTCCAGGCTGACCACCTCGACCGGCACCCCGGCCTGCCCGGCCGCCGCCCGTACCGCCGGTTCGGCCGCCGGGGAGCGGACCGTCGCCACGACGCTGAACCCGGCCCGGGCGGCGGCCACCGCGCACGCCAGGCCGATGCCGGAGGAGGCGCCGGTGACCAGCGCGACCTTCACGACGGCTCCACCCGCGCCGGGGGCGACGCGGCCGGCTCAGCCGGCTCGGCCGGCTCGGCCGGCTCGGCCGGCTCGGGCTCCATCGGCCCGATGGTGGCGAGCAGCCGCTGCATCCCGGCCAGCGGGATGATCGACGAGATGCCGATCACCGTCGCGGCCAGCATCGTGAACTTCGCGGCGTCCAGGATGGACAGGTTCTGGGCCAGGAACGAGACCACCGCGCCGCCGACGAAGGTGCTGACCGGGATGACGCCCCAGGTGATGGTGCGGTAGGCCCCGTGGATGATGGTCTGCTCCGGAATCGGCACCCGGGCCTGCCGGACCGCGGCGCTGTTGATGTTGTACCAGGAGAAGAAGAACCCGTACGAGCTGAGCGTCAGCGCCAGCACCACCGCGCCCGGGAACTGTGGCACCGCCAGGATGCCCAGCCCGGAGGCGGAGTGGCAGACCATGGCCAGGCCGATCATCCGCCCGGACCCGAGCCGGTTACTGACCCGGGTGGCGGTCACCGCCCCGAGCACCGCGCCGCCGGCGGCCACCGACAGGACGATCCCGAACGCCCCGGCGGACAGGTCGAGCCCCTGGTAGGCCAGCACCGGCATCTGGGTTACGAAGATCGGTCCGCCGATGTTGGCCAGCAGGGTCCCGGCGGTGCTGCGGCGCAGCACCGGGTCGGCCCAGTTCCGCCGCATCCCGGCCCGGGCCCGGGCCAGCACCGTCCGGCCGACGGCGGCCGGGCCAACCGCCGGGCCGACCACCGGGCCGGCGGTCCCGGCGCCGGCCGGGCCGGCGGCTGGGCCTGTCGGGCTGCGCCCGGTCCGCTCGGCGAACGGCCGCATCGCCCGGACCGCGATCGCCGAGAGCAGGTAGGTGGCCGCGTCCACCAGCAGCGCGGCCACCCCGAGCAGCTGGTAGATCCCGCCGGCCACGGCCGGCCCGCCCAGCTCGGTGACGGTCCGGCTGCCCTCCATCCGGGCGTTCGCCCGCACCAGGTCGGGTTGGGCCACGGTGGCGGTGATCGCCGGCATGTACGCGATGGCGAAGAACACGGTCGCCACGCTGACCACCACCACCAGCCCGAACAGCAGCGGGATCCGCAGGAAGCCGAACCAGTAGGCGACCGGGATGGCGGCGATCGCGGCGAACCGGACCAGGTCGCAGCCGATCAGCATCCGGCGCAGGTCCCACCGGTCCGCCAGCGCCCCGGCGACCAGGCTCAGCACCGGGATCGCCAGGTACTGGGCGGTGCTGATCAGGCCCACGTCGAGGGCCGAGCCGCCGAGCAGGAACACCACCACCGCCGGGACCACCAGGAAGCTGATCCGGTCGCCGAGCAGGCTGACGGTGTTGCCCACCCAGAACAGCTGGAAGTCCCGGCTCAGCCCGGCCGGGCTCCACAGTTGGCGCAGCCGGCTGACCGGGCTCATCCGGCCGGCCGGACCACGAGACTGGGGATCTTTCCGGTGCGCTCGTTGCCGATAAGGGACTCGACCACGTCCACCTCCAGCGAGTGGGGGTTGCGCTGGAACACGATGCTGGGACCGAAAGCTGAGCCCAGGATATGTTCCCGGACCCGGCTGGCCAAGTCCGGCTCGGCGTCCGGTCCGGCGTCCGGTCCGGCGTTCGGTCCGGCGCCGGCCGCGGCCAGCAGCCGGACCTGCAGCACACTGCCGCCGTCGGCCGCTTCCCGGACCACCAGCTGGCTGCGGGCCACCCCGGGCCGGGCGTCCAGGTCGGCGACCAGGTCGTCCACATTCAGCAGGTGCCCCCGGAACTTGATCAGGTTGTCCCGGCGGCCCAGCACCTGCAGGGCCGGCCGCGGGTTACCGCAGGCACACGAGACCACCCGGCCGGCGTCCCCGGTCCGGTAGCGCAGCACCGGGTTGAGCACCTGCGGGTTCAGGCAGGTGAAGTCGAGCAGCTCGTCCTCGCCGACGCAGACCAGCTGGGACGGCAGCGGATGCCAGACGTCGGCCGGACAGTCCGGGGTGTTGGTGGCCACCACCCAGGTCTCGGTGCTGCCGAACATCCCCCACCGGCGGGCCTGTGGCGCGACCGCGGCCAGGTCGGCGTCCAGCTGCCGGTCCCACGCCTCGCCCAGCCACAGCACCGCGCGCAGGTCGGGCAGCTTGACGCCGGTCTCGGCGGCGTGCCGGAAGACCAGCCGGAGCACGCTCGGCGTCCCGCCGTACCCGGTAACCTTGCGGGTGGCGAAGAACTGCAGCCAGGGATCGTACTCGTCCCGGCTCATCGCACCGAGGTTCATCGCCACGCAGCCGGCATGGTCGGCATAGGCGTTGACCAGAAAGTGGGCGCCCCACATCTTCCCGGCGCTCCAGCCGTTCACGAACACGTCGTCGCGGCCCAGCGCCCGCCAGTGCGCGTACACCTCGGCCATGTAGAGCCCGGTCGGCGCGTACCCGACCTGCGGGGAACCGGTGCTGCCGCCGCTCTGGAACAGCCAGGTCGCGCCGCGCTCGGCCCGCGGCTGCAGGTGCCCGAGCGCGACCTGCAGGTCGTCCTTGAGCATGACCGGAACCCCGGCCAGGTCGGCCAGGGTGCCCACCGGACCGGCTGGCTGGTAGCGCGTGGCCAGTTCCGGTACGCCGCGCAGGCGCTCCAGCACCGCCGCGACCCGGGCCTGATCGGTCTCGGACAGGTCCGGCGTGGCCAGCAGGAACTCAGGCATAGCTGTTCTCCTCCTCCTGCTCCTCGGTTGGCTTCTGGCCGAGCCACTGCGCGTGGCCGTGGCGGTAGGCGCGGAACCGGGACGCGATGATCGACCGTTGCCGGGCGACCGCCGCCTCCGACCCCGGGTCCGGGCAGAAAATGGCGCCGTCCGGCTCGACCTCGGAGAACCAGTACCGCTCGCCGTCGAACAGGAAGTCCACGCACAGGAACGGGATCGGGATCCGCTCCGCGAAGTAGTCCAGCGCGTCGGCCAGCTCGGTCGGCAATGGAGCGAACTCCGCCCGGCCGCCGCGACCGATGTTGCCCACGTAGCCGCCCGGTGCCGGCTCCCGCTTGACGACCGAGTGGGGCTTGCCGTCGACCAGGAAGACCCGCAGGTCGACGGTGCCGGGGCCGAGATAGGGCTGGATCACCAGCGTGGTGTCGCCGCCCTGCGCCAGGCTGAGCAGGCCGCGCAGGTCCTCCAGGTTGTGCGCCATGCAGATGCCCCACCCGGTGCACCAGCCGGTCGGCTTGACGATCGTCGGGAACGTCAGCCGCTGCAGCGCCGGCTCGTAGAGCTTCAGCACCAGGTCCCGGCCGGTGCCGATCCGGACCGTCGGGACCGGCGGGATCGGGGAGTCCGCCAGGTGCAGCAGCGTGGCCAGCTTGTCGTTGACGATCGGCGACAGGTACGGGGGCGCCGGCAGGTAGAACCCGCACTGCTCCAGCACCGTGAACGTCGCGTACTGGTTGAACACGTCCATCGCCTGGTACGGCAGCGAGTAGAGCGAGGTGACGAACAGGGTGTCGGCCGGCGTGACCGGCTGCCCGCCCACGTACACCTGTGGGCTGCCGCCGATCGCGTCGACCGCCACGTCCTCCGGTGGGTGCCGGTCCCAGCTCAGGCCGAGCTCCTCGGCGACCTCTTCGTACGCGCGCCAGAACGCCTTGTCGTAGTAGGGCAGGGCCCGGCTGGACTCCCGGTCCGGGAACACCCAGACCATCCGGCGCAGCGTGCTCTCAGGGTCCATCCGATCCTCCATCGAGGTGTCCGTTACTGCTGGTGGGTAGACTGCCGGGTCCGGTCAGGACCACGCTGTGCCCGCGGAACTCCGCGACGACCGTCCCGTCGGCCAGCCGGACCGTCACGTCGTAGACGCCGAACCGGCCGTGCCGCACCCGCTCGGTCGCCTCGGCCCACAGCGTCACGCCGGCCAGCACCGGCCGCAGGAACGTGATCTGGGCGCTCTGCGCCACCGCGGTCGGGCCGGGTGCGTTGCTGGCGTGGGCGAATGCAGCGTCGGCCAGCAGGAACAGGTAGCCACCGTGGACGATGCCGTGCCGGTTCACCATCTCGCCGGTCACCCGCATCTGCAGGACCGCCGGTCCGGGAGCACCCGGTACGGTCCGGATTCCCAGCGCCTGGCAGGTCGGGTCGTCGGCGGGGATCTGTTCGGCGCGAGTCATCGGCGCCTCCACCACGGTCAGGTCATGCGTCGGCCGGTGCACGGATTGTCACAACGGCTGCCACAGATCCGCTGCAGATCCGGTGCGGACGCACTTGCCAGTCGGCCCACCTGGGCACCGGCAAGGAAAAGCTCAAAGTAGAGCGAGCAGGTCAGGGTGCGGGTTTCCACCGGTCAGTACGGTTGCCACTCGTTCGCCGGGCAGGTCGTGGGTGGCGATGGCGGCGAGCCCGGCAGCACCGGAGGGCTCAACCAGTATGCCGAGGATGTCTGCGGTCAGTCGCATCGTGTCGATGAGCGCGGATTCCGTCACCAGAACTATGTCGTCAACCAGTGCCCGAACCCGGTGCAGCGCCGGCGGCACCGGACTCCGGATCGCAAGGCCCTCGGCGATCGTGTCGGTCCGCTCGGTAACCACCGGTCGTCCGGCACGCCAGCTGTGCACCATGCTCGGGGCGCCTTCGGCGCACACCCCGATCACCCTGGTGTCCGGGGCCCCTTGACCCAGCGCGCCACGCCGCTGATCAATGCACCATCGCCTACCGGGACCACTATCGTGTCGAAACGGCTAGTCCGCAGCAGCTCGACGCCGATACTACCGGCGCCCTCCGCGATGGCCGGCTCATGCCCGTCCGCCACATAATCTGCGTCCGCGCAGCCATCCGCTCGCGCTCTGGCGGCGGCGTCGATGTCGCCGTCGGCCACCGTCACCTCGGCGCCCAACCGCCGAGTATCTCGCTTTGATCAGTCAGCGTGTGGTGAGTTACTGGAATTGCTAATACAGAGGGTCGTACGTTCGGCTGGATGAATATCCTGGCCAGGTCGTCGTACAGTCTCTGAGGGCTGCAGCTTCGTATTGCGGAAGACGTTCTGACCAAACTTAACCCTGATACTTCACGGGTCTGGTCGGGGTCGATGTCCTAGCACCGCTGATCGGCTTTACTCGATGGGTTCGGTGGCTGGGTGGGGGTCGTGGGCCGGCTGTCGCGCCGGTGGGCGTGGCTCCCTCGGGGTCCTCCC
>WHTQ01000112.1 GCA_009377645.1 Micromonosporaceae bacterium
CGCCGAGTTCGACGGGCGGGCCAGCCGGGTGCGCGACATCGGGGTCCGCACCGCCATGGTCCAGTGGGTGTTCATCACCGCGCTCACCCTGGTCTCGGCGCTGGCGCTGGCGCTGGTGTACGGGCTGGGCGGGTTCTTCGCACTGCGCGACCAGCTCGACCCGGGCACGGTGGTCGCGCTAGCGCTGCTGCTGACCCGGCTCTACGCCCCGCTGACCGCACTGGCCAGCGCCCGGGTGGAGGTGATGACCGCGCTGGTCAGCTTCGAGCGGGTCTTCGAGGTGCTCGACCTGCCGCCGCTGATCACCGAGCCGGCGAACCCGCTGCCGCTGCCGGCCGGGCGGGTCTCGCTGGAGTTCGACGCGGTCCGGTTCAGCTACCCGGCCGCCGAGCAGGTGTCGCTGGCCTCGCTGGAGGAGGTAGCGGTGCTGGACCACCGCGGCGGGGTGGAGATCCTGCACGAGGTGTCGTTCCGGGCCGAGCCCGGCACGCTGGTGGCGCTGGTCGGCGCCTCCGGGGCCGGCAAGTCGACGATCGGGGGGCTGGCCAGCCGGCTCTACGACGTGGACGCGGGGGCGGTGCGGATCTCCGGGGTGGACATCCGGGAGCTGTCGTTCGACACGATCCGGGACACGGTCGGGGTGGTCACCCAGGACGGGCACCTGTTCCACGAAAGCATCGAGGCGAACCTGCGGCTGGCCCGGCCGGGTGCCAGCGAGCCGGAGCTGTGGGAGGTGCTGGAGCGGGCCCGGCTGGCCGACCTGGTGCGCTCGCTGCCGGAGGGTTTGGCCACGGTGGTCGGGGAGCGCGGCTACCGGCTCTCCGGCGGGGAGCGGCAGCGGCTGACGATCGCCCGGCTGCTGCTGGCCCGGCCCCGGCTGGTGATCCTGGACGAGGCCACCGCCCACCTGGACTCGCAATCCGAGGCGGCGGTGCAGGAGGCGCTGGTGGAGGCGCTGGCCGACCGTACCTCGCTGGTGATCGCGCACCGGCTGTCCACGATCCGGGCCGCCGACCTGATCCTGGTGGTCGACGGCGGCCGGATCGTCGAACACGGCCGGCACGCCGACCTGCTGGCCGCCGGCGGCCGGTACGCGGACCTCTACCGCACCCAGTTCGAGGACGCGGTCACCGGCGCGCCTGCGCCAGACGGGACGAGCGTCACGACGTCCGGGTGGAGCGCGGCCAGCCCCTGATCGAAGCTGGCCAACCGACCACCGCGGGACCTGGCCAGCTGCGCCAGGTAGGCATCGGTCACCTGCCGGTGCCCGACCACCCCGTCCATGCGTACCTCGCGGTAGGACAGAGTGTCCGGCCAGAACTCATACCGCGGGTGGTCGGCCAGGCCGGCCACGATCGCCTTGCTCGCCTGGGCAGACTGGCCCTCCCGGAGCAGCAGCCGCACCAACGCCCCCTCGGTGATCGGGCAAACGGCGAACCGGCCCTCGGTGCCGGCCAGCCAGGTCTCCGCGGCACTGTGATGGACGTGGTCCTCCACCAACAGCGCGATCAGCACGTTGGCGTCGAGCAGGCTGCTCACTCGTCGTCATCCAGGGACCGGACGTCCTCGCTGGTGATGACCCGTCCGAGCCGCACCACGGGCAGGCCGGTCCGGTCACTGCGAGAGGTCGCCGGCGGGTGGGCGGATCCCAGCCCCCGCCGGATCAGGTCGGCGACCGTCTCGCTCAGGGTGTGCGACGTGTCCCGGGCGATCGCCAGCGCCTGCCGATGCAGGTCCTCGGGAAGGTCGATGGTGGTACGCACACCGTCAGCCTAGCATCAGCTCATCATGATGCACACATGCACCACGTCGAACTGGATCGGGGCGACGGAGGCTACCGGCGACCGGAAGGAAACCGTAAGGGCCGCCCGGCAGGCTGGGGTCACGTCGGCGGCACCGGCCGCCGACACCGATCAGAGAAGGAGCCGGAACCATGCGCAAGCTGATCGAGTCGACCTTCGTGTCGCTGGACGGCATCATCGACGACACCAGGCCGTCCACCGCCTCCCGGGCGCAGCCGCAGCACTGGGGCCAGCCGTACTGGGACGAGGACCACGGCGGCTACTCCCAGCGGCTGATCAACTCGGCGGACCTCTTCCTGCTGGGGCGGGTGACGTACCAGGCGTTCGCGGAGGCGTGGTCGGCGCGGGAGGGGGCCAGCGCGGACCAGTTCAACAACCTGCCCAAGTACGTGGCGACGCGGACCCTGACCGAGACCACCTGGAACTCCACCCTCATCCAAGGCGACGTGGCCGAGGAGGTCGCCCGGCTGAAGGAGCAGCCGGGCAAGAACATCCTGAAGTGGGGCACCGGCGAGCTGGACCGCACCCTGGTGGCGCACGGTCTGGTCGACGAGTTCCACTTCTGGTACTTCCCGGTCATCGTCGGCGCCGACAAGCACCTGTTCGAGGGCGCCGGCTTCGACACCACCCACCTGAAGCTGGCCGAGGTGAACCGGTTCGACTCCGGGATCGCCGTCCACGTCTACGTTCCCAAGTAGACGGCCTGGGAGGGAGTCAGGCCCGGTCCCGGTCCAGCAGGGACCGGGACTGCTCGGGCGTGAGCTGGGCGCCGCGCGCGAACCGGGCGGCAAAGTCGGGTTCGGCGGCCTGGACCGCGGCCGTGATCCGGTCCAGCTCGTCGCGGTCCGAGGTGGACAGCGGGATCTCGGCCTGCTGCCGGGCCGCGTCTGCCGCCCCGAGCAGCTGCGCGGCCAGCCCGGGCCGTCCGTCTCGCAGCAGCGCGGCGGCCATCCCCGCCAGCGCCCACGCCATCTCGCTCACCGACCGCCGATCCCGGCAAAGGTCAAAGCCCTCCCGGTGGTAGGCCAGCGCCGCGGCCGGGTCACCCCGCTGCCCGGTCAGCAGCCCCAGCTCGATCAGAACCATCAACAGGTACGGGGGGTGGGCCGCATCGGTCTGCTGCTGCCGGGCGGAGGCGAGCAGCCACCGCAAGTGCTCCTCGGCCAGCTCCAGCTTGCCGCCCCGGCGGGCCGCGAACGCCAGGCCGATGGTGGCGAACACCTCCCCGGACAGGGCCGGCCCCCGCCACAGCCCTAGCGCCTCGGCCAGCAGCCCGGCCCGGGTCCGCGGGTCGCCGGCCGCCCGCGCCTGCCCGACCAGGGTGGTGAACCGCACCGAGTCCACCGTGTCCGGCCCGGCCCGCCCGGCCCGCAGCGCGTACCCCGGGGCTTGGGACCGGACCAGGTCCCGACCACCCGGCTCGGCACCGGCCAGGGCCCGGCGCAGCTGCGAGACCCGCACGTGCAGCGCGGCGGTGGGATCGGCCGGCGCCGCCTCTCCCCACAGGTCCTCGACCAGCCGGTCCACCGACACCGCCCGGCCCTCGTGGATCAGCAGGTCGGCCAGCAGCGCCCGCACCTTGCGGCCGGGGACGGTGACCGGCTCGTCCCGGTCGGTCCACACGGCCAGCGGCCCCAGCACCCCGAATCGCACCACCCCAGGGTACGAACGCCCACCTGCCGCTGATCAGAACCGGGCCGGCTCCCGGTAGGAGCCCCACTCGGCCTTCAGGGCGCCGCAGATCTCCCCCAGCGTTGCCTCCGCCCGGGCCGCGTCCAGCATCGCCGGCACCATGTTCTGGTCGGTGCCGGCCACCTCCACCATCCGGGCCAGCGCGGCGTCCACCGCGGCCTGGTCCCGGGTGGCCCGGCGCTGCGCCAGCACCCGCTTCTGCTCCCGCTCCACCTCGTGCGAGATCCGCAGGATCGCCAGCTCCTTGGTGACGGTCTCGGTGTGGCAGTTGACCCCGACGATCTTCTTGTCCCCCTTCTCCAGCGCGTGCTGGTAGGTGAACGCCGCCTCGGCGATCTCCGCCATGAACCACCCGTCCTCGATCCCGCGCAGGATCCCGGCGGTCATCTGCCCGATCGGGTGCTTTCTCTTCCCAGCCATCGACATGATCCGGGCGAAGATCGCCTCCGCCTCGGCCTCGATCTGGTCGGTCAGCGCCTCCACATACCACGAGCCGCCGAGCGGGTCGGCCACGTTGGTCACGCCGGTCTCCTCCATCAGCACCTGCTGGGTGCGCAAGGCGATCTCGGCCGACTCGTCGGTCGGCAGGGCCAGCGTCTCGTCCAACGCGTTGGTGTGCAACGAGTTGGTGCCGCCCAGCACCGCGGCCAGCGCCTCGGTGGCGGTACGCACCACGTTGTTCACCGGCTGCTGGGCGGTCAGCGACACCCCGGCGGTCTGGGTGTGGAACCGCAGCCACAGCGCCCGCTCGTCGGTGGCGCCGTAGACCTCCCGCAGCCAGCGCGCCCAGATCCGGCGGGCGGCCCGGAACTTGGCGATCTCCTCGAAGAAGTCGACGTGGGAGTCGAAGAAGAAGCTCAGCCCGGGCGCGAACCGGTTCACATCCAGGCCGCGGGACAGCCCCAGCTCCACGTACCCGAACCCGTCGGCGAGCGTGTACGCGAGCTCCTGCGCGGCGGTCGAGCCGGCCTCCCGGATGTGGTAGCCGGACACCGACAGCGGCTTGTAGCGCGGGATCCGGCTGTCGCAGAACTCCATCAGGTCCCCGATCAGCCGCAGGTGCGGCTCCGGCGGGAACAGCCACTCCTTCTGCGCGATGTACTCCTTGAAGATGTCGGTCTGCAGTGTACCGTCCAGTATGGAGATATCGATGCCCTGGCGCTCGGCGGCGACCAGGTACATGCAGAAGATCGGCACCGCCGGACCGGAGATGGTCATGCTGGTGGTGACCGCGCCCAGGTCGATGCCGTCGAACAGGATGTCCATGTCGGCGGCCGAGTCGATCGCCACCCCGCAGTGCCCGATCTCGCCCAGCGACTGCGGTTCGTCGGAGTCGCGGCCCATCAGGGTCGGCATGTCGAAGGCCACCGACAGCCCGCCCCCGCCGGCCCGGAGCAGCAGCTGGTAGCGCTGGTTGGTCTGCTGGGCGTTGCCGAACCCGGAGAACTGCCGGATCGTCCAGGTCCGCCCGCGGTAGCCGGTCGGGTAGAGCCCGCGGGTGTACGGATACTCCCCCGGCCAGCCGATCCGCTCGAAGCCCGGATAGTCGACCCCTTCCGGCGGACCGTAGACGGGCTCCACCGTCGCCCCGGACAGGGTCGTGAAGTCGGCCTCCCGCTTGCCGGCCGCGTCGAACCGGGCCTGCCAGCGGGCCCGACCGGCGGCGATCTCGTCAGCGTGCATGGCGACCTCCCGGCGCTGCGTCCCGGCCGGCTGCGCCGCCGGCCCGGCCTCGCGGGACCGGCTCCGGCCCCTCTGGTCGATGATATGCGCTAGCCTGAACGCCCGCTAAGCCCGGGATCGTCAGAGGGCGCCGCTAGGGTCGCCGGCATGCCCTCGTACGTCCACGAAGCACTGATCGAGCTGTTTCGCTACCGGCCGGGGCTGGCGGCGGAGCTGCGCTGCCGCAGGCGGCCAGAGACAAGTTGGAGGCGTTGATGGCCACCACAACCGGGCAGTATCGCGAGTACACCAGCCCCTTCATCAGGCGGTACGTCGGCCAAGGCCGGGCCGAAGGCGAGGCCAAGGGCCGAGCGGAGGCGCTGCTGGAGATCCTGGCCGCGCGCGGCATCGACATGCCCGAGCCCGCCCACACCCGGATCCGGGAGTGCACCGACATCGACCAGCTCGACGTCTGGATCCGCCGCGCCGCCACCGCCGACTCGATCGCGCGCCTGTTCGACTAACCGGACCCGCCGTCGGCGCCGGTCGGCGACGCTCCGACCGAGCTACCAGGCCGCCGGACGCCGGTGCTCCGGCGCGAGCGCTTCCCCCGGGTCGACCCGGCGGTGCCGGGCTGGGGCCGGGACACCGCCCGGCGCGCCGGCCGGCGCCGAGGTGCCGGTGGGCGCTGCGGCTCCGCCCGGCCGGCACACGAACGCGGCCAGCGCGGTCGTGAACGGCACCGCCGCCACCAGCCCGATCGTGGCCACCACGCTCCGGACGATCTCCTGCGCGATCGGCTGGGCAATCAGCACCGCGCCGGCGTCCCGCCCCGTGGTGTTCAGCACGATCAGCAGCAGCAACGGCAGCGACGCGCCCGCGTACGCGAGCACCAGCGTGTTCACCACCGAGGCGACGTGCGCCCGCCCGACCCGGGTACCGGCCCGGTAGAGCTGCCACCGGGACAGCCTGGGGTTGGCGCGAGCCAGCTCGCCGACGGTGGCCGCCTGGCTGATCGAGACGTCGTCGAGCACTCCCAGCGACCCGATGATGATCCCGGCCAGCAGCACCCCGCGCAGGTCCAGGTCGGGAATGGTCGTGAACAGCGACAGCTCGTCGTCGCCGACCACCCCGGTGAGGTGGGTCGCCACCGTGGCCAGGTATCCCAGCGCCCCGGTCACCACCAGCGCCCCGAGCGTGCCGAGCACCGCGACCGAGGTGCGCACGCTGACCCCGTGCACCAGGTACATGATCACGAACATGACCAGCGCCGCGCCCACCACCGCCACCAGCAACGGCGGGTGCCCGCTGATGATCCCGGGCAGCACGAACGTGAGCAGCAGCGTGAAACAGGCGGCCAGCCCGGCCAGCGAAGCCAGCCCGCGCCGCAGCCCGAACGCCACGATCACCACCGCGAACAGCAGCCCGAGCAGGAACAGCGGCACGCCCCGCTGGTGGTCGGTGACGTTGTACTGCTGGGCGGTCGGGTCCGCTGGGTCGGTCACCACCACGAGCACCACCCGGTCCCCGGCCCGCAGGCTCGGCGCGCCCGGCCCGTCCGGAACCGGGGCGGTGACCTCCCGGCCCCGGTCCGGACCCTGCTCGACCTCGACCGTGACCTCGCCGCACCGCCGGAACCCGGCCGCCTGCTGCTCCGGCGGGCACAGCTGGTCGCGTACCTCGGTGACGGTGCCGTCGTAGAACGTGCCGCCGGTGCCCTCCGGCGGGTCGGGCCGCTCCGGCCACAGCAGCCCAGCGGCGCCCAGGGTGGCCGCCACCAACGGGATCATCACCCAGGTGAGGACCCGCCGCAGCCGCGGCGAGGTCGGCAGGGTGCCGTCCCCGTCGTGCCCGCCAGCCATCTCACCTCCGTACGCCGCCAGCCGATCGTACGCGGGTCGGCGGACCCGGAGCGGTCACGGCGCCGGGTCGAACGTGACCTCCGCGACCAGGATGTTCACCTCGGTGACGGTCAGCCCGAGCAACCGCTCGACCTGGCTGATCACCGCACCGCGCACGTTCTCGACCACCTCGTGCAGCGGGTGCCCGAACTCGACCTGCAGCGTGATGTCGATCACCGCCTGGTCGCCGTCCAGCTGCACCGAGACCGGGCCAGCAGCGTCGTCTGCCCCGCCGGCGTGCACCCCGCGGGCGCCGGCGACCTGGTCTGCGACGAGACTGACGATCTTCTCGACCACCCGGTCCACCACCTCGTCGGCGACGGTGGTGCGCCCGCGACCGGCGGCCTCCGGAGGGTCGGAGTGGTGGGAGCGCTCGCCGGTCGAGTAGACCCGCCCGCCGGGCGGTTCCGGCGCAGCCGGCGGAGCGGACGGAGCGGACGGCATCGGCGGCACCACGTAGCCGGGTTGCGGGACGATCGTCGTGCTCTCCTCGTCTTCGGCCACCACAGTCAGCCGCGGGTCGGTGGGGCCGTCCGGAACGGTGTCGGTCATTGGGCTCTCCTCCCCTGCCGGGGCCCGCCCCACCGGCGCGCCCTGCCTGCCGACGAGCGTATCGGCGGGTCGCCACCGCCGCGGCCCGCGGCGGCACCCGGTGCCGCCCCGCGCTACGAGGCGGCGGGGTAACCTGCCACGGATGACCGGGAGCGGGAAGACGGGCGACCGCCGGCTGCGGGTCGGTGGCTGGGTGCCGCAACCGGTTGCACCGGCACCCGCCGAGCCCGGCGACCCGCACCCGCCCGACCTGTACCCACCCACGAGCGCCCGCCCGACGAACACCTGGAACGCGACGACCCATCGGCGGCCGACGACCCGGACCCCGCCACCGCCAGCCCGGTGACCGGCGGTGACCCGGGCGCCTACCGGGGCCGGCGGCGCCGGAGCGACCAGTCCGGCCGCGCCGTGACCACCCGGAGAGTCGCCGTGCTGGCGCTGGCGGCGGGCGTTCTGCTGGCCGGCGCCGGGTTGGTCACATGGCTGCTCGCCGACCCGGCGCCGGAGCCGCTGCAGGGGTTGGCACCCAGCCCTGACGGCGCGGCGGACCCGGCACCCACACCGGCTGCAACGCCGCGGCTGTCCGCGACTCCCAGTCCGACCGCTACCGGGTCCAGCCCACCCCCACCCGTGCAGGTCGCCTCGCACGAGGCAGAAGCGGGCCAGCCGGGCAGCCACGGCCAGGTGGTCCCGATGGACGATGCATCCCGCTACACCCGCTGGCGGCCGTCGACCAGGCGGAGCTCGGCGTCGCAGACCGCGGCCGCCTCCGGGTCATGGGTAGCGAACACCACCGCCGCCCCCCGGTCGGCCTCGCCCCGCAGCAGCTCCAGCACCCGCTGCCGGGCCGCCGCGTCCAGCTCGCTGGTCACCTCGTCGGCCAGCAGCACGTCGCCACGCAGCGCCAGCCCGCGGGCGACTGCCGTGCGCTGCTGCTGCCCGCCGGAGAGCTCCTCCACCAGCTGCCCGGCCTGCTCGGCCAGCCCGAGCTGGGCCAGCGCCGCCGCGGTGTCCCGGCGGGCGTCGCCCGGCGGCCACCCGTTGCCGACCAGCACCACGAACAGGTTCTCCCCAGCCGTGAGGCTGGCGGCCAGACCGTAGTCCTGCGGCACCAGCACCACCCGCCGGCTGACCGCGTGGTCCCGGTCGCGCAGCGCCTCCCCGTCGACCGTGACGCTCCCGTCGGCCGGGCGCAGCAGCCCGGCCAGCGTCCGCAGCAGAGTCGTCTTGCCGGCCCCGGAGGGCCCAGTCACCGCCAGCATCCGGCCGCCGGTCGCGGTCACCGACACGTCCGTGAGCACCGGCCGGCCGGGCCGGTAGCCGACCGTCACTCCGGCCGCCCGTACCGCGGTCATGCGCTTGCCACCACCCGCCGCAGCGGTGAGGTCGCTGCCGCTCGCGCAACCGGCCCGCCACCCTGCCCACAGCGGACGGACATCATCGACCCTCCCGCCGGTCCGGCGCCAGCCGGATCGTGCCGTCCGGCTCCGGATGGACCCGCAGCAACGTCCCCGGTGGCGTGCTGGCCAGCGCCTCCTGCGGCAGCTGGACGGTACCGTCCCGCCCCACCACCGCATAGTCCTCGCCGCGCCGGCCCTCCGCACCGACCCGGCCGTCCCGGATCGTGACGGTCCGGCCCAGCCGCGCCCCCACCGCCGGATCGTGCGTGACCATCACCACCGTGCAGCCGGCATCCTGCACCGACGCCAGCGCGGCCAGCACCTCGTCCCGGGCGGTCTGGTCGAGCCGGGTGGTCGGCTCGTCGGCCAGCAGCAGTCGGGGCCGGTTCGCCAGCGCCACCGCCAGCGCCAGCCGCTGCCGCTCGCCGGCGGACAGCCCCGCCGGGCACCGCCGCAGCCGACCCCGGACCGGGAACCCCACCAGCGCCAGCACCTCAGGCGGCGGGGGCAGGTCCCGGCGCCGGTCAGCCGGGACGGCCCGCTGTGCGAACCGGACGTTCTGCTCCGCGGTCAGGTACGGCAGCAGGTTCCGGTCGGCGCCCTGCAGCGCCACTCCGACCTCGGTCGCGCGGTACCGGCGGCGCTGCCCGGCCGAGGCCCGGGCCAGATCGTGCTCGCCGACCACCACCCGCCCGGCGGCCGGCGGCAGCAGCCCGGCCAGCACCGACAGCAGCGTCGACTTCCCGGACCCGGACGGGCCGAGCATCGCCACCGCCTCGCCCGGCGCGATGTCCAGGTCCACCCCGGACAGTGCCACCACGTGGTAGCCCTCCAGCCGGTAGATGTAGACCACCCCCCGGCAGGTCACGCCGATCCCACTGGTCGCGGTCGCGGTCGCGGTCACGAGGACAGCCCACCCTCCGGCGGCCGGCCCGGCAGCGCCGCCACCAGCACCAGTCCGGCCGCCGCGGCGGCCAGCGCCACCGGCAGAACCCCGGGCCAGAGCCGGTACGCGGGGAGGTCGCCGACCGTCCCGCCGGCCTCCACCAGCGGTACCCCGGGTAGCAGCAGCAACCCGGCGACCACGCCGGTGCCGGCGCCGACCAGCAACGGCCCGCCCAGCCGGATCGCGTGCTCACGCCAGGCCGCCCGGCGCAGCACCCGGGCGCTCACCCCGGCCACCCGCAGCGCGGCCCGCTCCGCGTACCGGTCGGCGGCTCCGACCCGGGTCGCCAGCGCCACCACCCCGAGCGCCAGCACCAGGGCGGCGGCGGCGGCGAGCAGCGACAGCCCCAGCGCCAGCGCCGGTGCCTGCCGGCCGAGCTGCGCCTCCGCGCCGGCCACCGACTCGGTCTGCAGCACCGGAACGCCGTGCTCGGCCAGCCGCCGCGGCAGGTCGGGCGGGGCGGCCGGGCCGGCCCAGACCTCGTACCGCAGCCCGGTGCTGTCGGACAGGGCGACCCGCCGCTCGGCCGACCCGACCGCGTACCCGAGGTCGAACAGCAGCCCCCGCACTCCGGCCCGCGGCAGCCGGTCCGCCCGGTCGACCACTGTGAACGGTTCCGGCCGCTCGGCCAGTCCCGGGAACGGGAACTCGGTGGCGGCCGGGTCCTCGGCCGGGGCTGGCCCGGCCAGCACCACCGGCAGCGCGGCCGGAGTGTCCTGATACTCCACGAACATGTCAGTGTCGCCGGTGCCGGTGGTGGCCACGGTCAGCTCGGTCCCCGGGGTGAGCGTGGCCCCCGTGCCGACCCGCCACGCCTGCGGGTCGTCGAACCGGGCCGGCAGCTCGCCGCCGGCATCGGCACCGCCGGCGCCGCCCGCCCCGGCACCGGACCGGATCGAGGTCACCTCGATCGTCGCGTCGACCGGGCCCGGCACCCCGGCCCGCCCGAGCCCCAGCCCGAGCAGCCGGCAGCCGGTGGCGCACCCCGGCAGCGCGGCGGCGTACCGCTCGGCGCCGGAGTCCAGCGTGCCCAGCGGGACCGCGGCCGGTGGTTCGCCGGGCGCCGAGACCAGGGCGGTCAGCCGGACCGGGTCCGGCCCCAGCTCGCGTACCCGGACCGCCACCTCGATCTCGCCGGTGAGCCGCAGCGGCCGCGGCTCGGCCGGGCGCAGCGCCCGGACACCGGCGGCCACCGGATAGTCCCGCCACTGCGCCACCCCGGCCAGCCGCGGCGTGTCGACCGCCAGCAGCGGGACCGGCTCGCCCGCGTACTGCCCGGTCGCCCGGACCACCGCCATCGCGGTGCCGGCCGGGTCGGCGGCGTGGACCGCCTCGACCAGGGCCGCCGGGTGTCCGGCGTGGACGGTGTAGACCCGGTCCGCGCCGAGCGCGTCGGTGGCGTGGTCGCGTCGGGCCGCCGCGGCGGTGTCCCAGGCCAGGGCGGCGAAGGCCAGCAGCCCGACCGCCACCGTCAGCACCACCGCCACCCGCGCCCCGGCCGGCCGGCGGGCCAGTTGGGCGGCGGCGAGCAGGCCGGCCACCCGGGCCCGCCCGCGCCGGGCCGCCCGCCGCAGCCGGGCGGCCGACCACACCTGCACCAGCCGGGCGGTGGCCACGCCGGCGACAAGCGCGACCAGCGCCGGGGCGAGCAGCGCCAGCGGAGCGGTCGGGTCGGCGGCGGCCACCACCAGCGAGCCGGCGGCCAGCACCACCAGCGCGCCGTCGACCATCCCGGCCCGGGTGCGGCTGCGCTCCGGCACCCGCCGCAGCAGGTCCAGCACCGGCCGGCGCAGGGTCGCCCGACCGGCCAGCAGCGCCGCCAGCGCGGCCACCGCCAGCGCTCCGGCCGCCGCCGCCAGCACCGGCCACCGGAGGGCCGCGTGGGTGCCCTCGGCGAGCCTCGCCCGGGCGGCCAGCTCGACCGCACCGAGGCCGGCCGCGATCCCGACCGGGGTGGCTGCCGCCAGCAGCACCAGCACCTCCCCGAGCCCGAACCGGGCGGTCCGGCCACCCGGGAAACCGCGCAGCCTGGCCAGCGCGATCTCCCGGCCCCGCTCCTCGGTCACCGCCGCCACCAGCAGGAACAGCACGAACCCGACGAGCAGCAGCAGCGGCACCGCGACCACCGGGACGGTCCGGCCGATCGCCGCCCGGTCCCGGTCCACCTCGTCCAGCACCGCCGGCAGGGCGGTGTCCAGCTGCAGCGCGCCGGCGTCCGGCAGACCGGCCAGCCGGTCCGGCAGCGCCGCCAGGTCGACGCGCAGCGGGCCCAGCTGGTCGAGCCGGACCGCCCCGGGGCGCACCGGGTAGGTCAGGGCCAGGTCGACCACCGCCGCCGGGTCGGCCTGGACGTCGTCCTCGGCGCCGGTGAACAGCGCGTCGCCGCGGGCGGCGCCGCTGGCCGGGTCGAAGCCGCCGTGCGTGAAGTAGACCGTCCGGCCCCAGTACGCGGCGGCCGGGGCGATCGGGGCGTAACTGCCGACCACCGTCACTTCCAGGCTGGTCTGCGCCAGCCGGACCGTCAGCCGGTCCCCGGTGGCGATCCGGTAGGCGTCCGCGGTCCGGGCACTGACCAGCACCTCACCGGGTTCGGTCGGGCAGTCCCCGGTGACCAGCAGGTGCTCGCACACCCGATCCCGGTGGGCCAGCCTGGAAGCTACCGGCTCGCTGCCGCCGGTCACCACGGCGCCGGTGTCCAGCCCGCCGACCGCCGGCGCGAGCACCCCGGCCAGCTCCGGATGGTCGGCCAGGGTGTCCCCGACCGCGCTGCGGACCGGGTCGGTCGGCTGGTGGGCGGCCGGGGTGGCGGCGGCGGTCCCGCTGGCGGCCAGGGTCAGACCGGTGCCGGCGGCCGGAGCAGCGGCGAGCCGGTCGGTCAGCACCGACTGCTGGGCGGCCTGGGTGAAGCCGGGCACCAGCACGGCGGCGGCCACCGCCACCGTCGCCAGCGCCGCCACCACCGCGGACCGGCCAGCCCGGTACCACAACCCGCGCAGCAGCAGCACGACCGCCTGCCCTCCCCTCACCGGCAACGCCCGCCGCGGGATCACGGACGGGCGGCTCCCAGTTCGGTGAGGATAGCGCCGGCCGCCGTGTACGGGTCCTGCTCCCCGGCGGCAACCGCCGCGGCCAGCCCGGGCAGGGCGGCGACCGCCTCGATCCGGTGCCGCAGGCCGGCCAGTACGATCGCCTCGATCTCGGCCGCCGCCCGCTGCTCGCGCCGCCGCCGGAGCTGGTCATGCGTGCGCAGCCAGTCCCGGTGCTTGTCGATCGCGGCGAGGATCTCGTCGATCCCGGACGGCCGGGTCGCCACCGCCCGCACCACCTGCGGCCGCCACTGCCCCGGCGCCCGGTCGGCCAGGCCGATCATGCCCTGGATGTCGTGGTAGGTCGCGTCGGCGCCGTCCCGGTCGGCCTTGTTCACCACGAAGACGTCGGCGATCTCCAGGATCCCCGCCTTCGCGGCCTGGATCGCGTCCCCGAGCCCAGGCGCCAGCAGCACCAGCGTGGTGTCGGCCAGCGAGGCCACCGCCACCTCCGCCTGCCCGACGCCGACCGTCTCGACCAGGATCACCTCGCAGCCGGCGCCCTCCAGCACCCGGACCGCCTGCGGGGTGGCCGCCGCCAGCCCACCCAGGCTGCCGCGGCTGGACATGGACCGGATGTAGACCCCCGGGTCGGTGGCGTGGTCCTGCATCCGGACCCGGTCGCCGAGGATCGCCCCGCCCGTGAACGGGCTGGACGGGTCGACCGCCAGCACCCCCACCCGTTGCCGGCCGGCCGCCCGCAGCGCCCGTACCAGCTCGGCGGTGACCGTCGACTTGCCGACCCCGGGCGCACCAGTCAGGCCGATCACCTGGGCGGTGCCGGTGTCCGCGGCGAGCGCGGCGGCGAGCTCGGGCAGCCGCGGGTCGTTCGACTCGACCAGCGTGATCAGCTTCGCGACCGCCCGCGGGTCCCCGTCCCGGGCCCGCTTGACCAGCGTGGTGAGCTCGGGCCGCTGGTCGGTCACGGGGCCGGCACCCGCAGCAGGAGCGCGTCGCCCTGGCCGCCGCCGCCACACAGCGCCGCCGCGCCCAGGCCGCCGCCGCGCCGGCGCAGCTCCAGCGCGAGCGTGAGCGCCAGCCGGGTGCCGGACATCCCGATCGGGTGGCCGAGCGCGATCGCGCCGCCGTTCACGTTCACGATCGCCGGGTCCAGCCCGAGCTGACCGGCCGACGCGATCACGACCTGAGCGAACGCCTCGTTGATCTCGACCAGGTCGAGGTCGGAGGTGGTCCTGCCGGCCTTGTCCAGCGCGTGCCGGATCGCGTTGGCCGGCTGCGCGTGCAGCGAGCTGTCCGGACCGGCCACGTTCCCGTGCGCCCCGATCTCCGCCAGCCAGGTCAGGCCGTGCCGCTGCGCGTACTCCCGGCTGGTCACCACCACCGCGGCGGCGCCGTCCGAGATCGGCGAGGACGACCCGGCGGTGATCGTGCCGTCCGGTGTGAACGCCGGCCGCAGCCCGGCCAGCGACTCTGGGGTGGCGTCCGGGCGGACCCCCTCGTCGGTGGCCAGCTCGACCGGGTCGGACCGCTTCTGCGGCACCTGGACCGGGACGATCTCCTCGGCGAACGCGCCGTTTTTCTGGGCGGCGGCGGCCCGCTGGTGGCTGGTCGCCGAGTAGGCGTCCTGGTCGGCCCGGCTGATCCCGAGCGCGGTGCCGTGCCGCTCGGTGGACTCCCCCATCGCGATCTGCTCCCACGGGTCGGTCAGCCCGTCCAGCGCCGCGTGGTCGTTGAGCACCACATCGCCGTACTTATATCCCTGCCGCTGCCCCAGCAGCAGGTGCGGCGCGTTGGTCATCGACTCCATGCCACCGGCGACCACCACGTCGCACTCGCCGGCCCGGATCAGCTGGTCGGCCAGCGCGATCGCGGTCAGCCCGGACAGGCAGACCTTGTTGACGGTCAGCGCCGGCACCGACATCGAGATCCCGGCGCCGACCGCCGCCTGCCGGGCCGGGATCTGCCCGGCGCCGGCC
>WHTQ01000048.1 GCA_009377645.1 Micromonosporaceae bacterium
GTGGCCTCCTGACCTCGGATGCGTTGTGTGGTAACTCGCATCCTTCCAGGCAGGAGGCCACCCTCAGCACCCGGTCAGGGACACCTAGGACAGTCCAGCGACGACAGGCCGAAGATCAACTAACTTTGCAATCGGGCTGGGCGAACACGTCGCGACCGCACCGGCGTGCTTCGTCGACCAGTGCGCCTATCTCCCTACTGGTCGGGGTGATGTCGCGCCCTATGCGCATCGATCGCAGCGGGGCGTTGGCGCCGATCTTGATCCAGTCGGCCCCTGCGCGCACCATGCGCCGGACCGCGGCCCTGGCACTGTCCGCTCCGTCGAACAGCGGGTCCGGCAATGACGGGTCGGCAAAGGGGGCAGCGTCGCCGAACTCGGGCGTCCAGTTGTCGCCAAGGCCCCCGGTCGGCGACAGTTGACCGACACTCACTAACAGGTCAGGGCCGCTGATCCAGCCTGTGCGCAACGCATAGGAGAATCCCGCGTCGGCGCCCCAGCCGTCGCGTACAGTCGTCACACCGCAGGTGAGCAAGTCCCGCAGGACGGCCACCGCTTCGAGAATCCGGGCGCTTCGCGGCAGCGGTTCGTGCGGAGGGAAAGCAACATGCGCATGACAGTCGATCAAACCCGGAATAAGCATTCCGCCACTACAGTCCACCCGTTCGTCGCCGCGAAGCCCGGAGCCTATTGCCGCGATCCGGTCGCCCCGCAGCAGAACGTCGGCGCGTTCCGTCGAGCCGCTCTCCACATCAAGAACGTCCGCCCCGGCCAGCAGCACGGTCATCGCGATTGACCTTTACCCAGATCGCTCGGAAGCATCGCCTTACCCTACTCCAGACTCGATGTTTCGCGACAGCAACGTGAACCCGAGCCGGCACCTCGCCCCGTGAATGGACACGACACTCTGTCACACTTTCAGCCGAACGGATGGATTGGCGGGGAGACGGTCTGGCGGTCCCGCCAGAGCAGGGTGCGAATCTCCGATGTCAGGGTTCCGTTCTTCGTGCGGAGCCAGAGGCGCTCCGGGTCCGGAAGCGCCTCGGTCAGCACGACTCGCTGTGCGGACCGCACGCAGCGGAGGAAATTGGTGACCGAGAGTACCGATGAGAAGTCGAGGTAAACAGGCTTCCCCTCGGTGTCAGGCAGGAAGTACGTGCACTTGGGCAGGCCGAGGCCACGACGCCAGATCTGAAGGGCCAGCCACTCCCGCTCGGTAGGTACTCGGCCGCTGGCACGCGGGATGTCCGCCACGCCGACCTCCCACCGGCGGCGTTGAACGACCACCCCGTCGATGATTATGCGGGGGGTATAGGGTCCGAGCGCGAAGGCCGACAGCGACAGAGCGGGAATGGCACAGTTGATCAGCCCGCCCACATTTACGCCGGAGTCCCCGTACTCAGGCAGCAGCCACAGGTCGCGCTGGCTGGCCGGGTCGTGAAGCCCAATGAAGCCGTTCTGCCAGCGTCGGACAACCGCGCGGTCTGCCGGTACGGTCACCGCGTCTGGTACAGGCATGCCAGTGTCAAGGCACAGTACCGTGTGTCCGTATGGGGAGGAATCAGTAGCCTTCTCATGCCGGACGATCTCCTGCAAAGTGGGCACCGCGGGCGACAGTTCCCTTGCCACGATCTGCCAGAGTTCCTGGTTTCCCAGTTCGCTGTCGTCGTAGAGTGCTCGCACCCAGCATCCGAGCGTCGGCCAGATGTGATGAAGTTCGCTCAAGATGATCGATCCTGGCTCCTCCACATCACCATAATCCGGACCGGTCAGCATCAGATCCGCAGCTCCGAAGACTGGCCAGTCGCCGAGATCTCCTCGTATTAGCCCTGCTTCAGAGAGTTCATGACGGCTGAACTCGGCACACGAAGCGGACGGATCCAATAGGTGCAGGAAGCGTTCCCTCAGCGTCATGTGGTCGGGCGACGCCCGGGGAACTCCGGCCGTAATATGCCGTACTTCGGTAGCTGGCAGCTCACAGACTTTCCGTCTCGCCAGTTCCCGCGCTAGCAGCGACTGTCCTGCGGCTCGCTTTTCTATCGCCACTGACGCGAGGAAATCCAGGGCGGTGGAAAGACGCTCAGCCAGCCGCTGAGCACCGACGGAATCGATCCGAGCAGCCCGGATGTTGCTCGTCGCCTCCTCATACAGCACGGCACGATCCGCCCTGAGCTGGCCCGGCCCGCGCCAGGCCGGCTTGGTTGTCAACCGAGAGAAATCACGCGTGATGGCTGAAAGAAGCGCAGGCCGGTCCTCGAATGGCGTCTGTGCAAACCTTTTCACGTCCGCGATGAGTTGGCACGCCCTTTGGGCGTCGGGTGTGCCAATCTGTGCCGCGAGCTTACGCAGGTCTTCGCCAGGATCCGTGGTGAAATGGGGTACGCGCCAGTCGTCCTCCACTAGGCCAATACCTACCAGACGTGAAACTGAGATGTCAATCGCTTCTTCCGACCAGGCCAGATCTGAGGCGAGTGCACTGATGCTGGCTTGCCCGTCAATGCGGCTCAGGAGGCGTGCATCCGCTTCCGGTAAGTCTGGTCCTGGCGCGCCAAATATCCGGTACGGCTGGCGAGCGTAGCGCGCAGCAACTGCGTCCTGAATAAGCGACCTTCCGATCTCACAAGCCGCCCAGTAGCTCAAGAAGGTTCGCCGCTCGGCGGACCGGCCATCCCCGTCCGCTATGTACTCTATCCGGCCCAGCACCGGGTCATCGGCATACTGGATCTCACCTGAGTTCGTAGCCGCACCATCTCTCGTGGATCCCACGATTATCAGGTTGAGCGGACCGATGGAGCCACCGGTCTCATTCTTGGCGGAAAATCTCTGCAGAAACCTGTACGCAGCCAGCTCATCCTTACTACGGCGAAAACCCTGGTCATCCGAAGCTCGGCAGCATGCCTCATATGTCAACGGGCTGCTTAGGAGCACAGCATCCTTGAAGTAATCGGATGTGACATGCTTCAGCAGGAGCCCCACCTCGCGCTCGTACTCTGCCGGCAGCATCGTGCTCAGCTCGGCGCGGAGGGAGTTGCACAGCGAGTCAAAGTGAGCGGCTATGGTGTTCCACCTTGCGGTCGCAGCGGATATACTGGTGTGAGACTCAGTGACTGTCTTGCGCCTGCGCACCTTTCTGATGGCCTGGTTGAGAACAGGCATATCCGCAGTCTGAGTGTCCCTGCGCAGCTCCCATAGGGCGCGTAGTACCTCAGCGCGCGCACTCTCCCTCCGTGCGTGCGCGTCCACGAGCAGCGTGCTGAGTTGGTCCAGCGCCTGGCTGGCCAGGTCATCTAGCCACTCAAATGGGAATCCCGCCGAGCGAAGCAGCCCCGTGCGGAACACTCTCCAGCGAGATTCCGGGTCGGTCATTCGAATCTCCCGCGATCTGCCATAATCGTACGACTGATGATGCAGCGATTATGCAAGGGCTTCGCTCTGTCAGCAGGTATCGGTTTCTGCACACAGGACCCTACCACAGGATCGGGGCTCCGCCAATGCCAGCCCTCGATTCCTCTCGGGTGTGACCTGGCTGGCTGACTCGGCTCACGGCACGTCGACATATGTCCCTAAATCAGGCTATCGGACATGTGGTGTCGGCGGCTGTCGCGCCGCTGGCGTTGTTTCCCCTGGGCTTCCTGTCGTCGGGATGATGTGCGGCTGGTCAACCGCAGTACGAGGTGGGTAGCGGCGGACGGATCGGGCGGGGCGGGTCGCATGTCGCCGGCTTCCGGCTCTGGGCGACCGACCCGGACCCGGATGCTGGCCAAACTCGACCTGATACCCGCTCGGCGGCCACGGCCGAGCCGTTGCGGGCGGGGTGGACCTGCCTTCGCCACGGCGAGGTGGTATCCGCACCATCCGGCGAACCTGCTGGTCACCCAGGAGCAGATCCTGCCGCTGGTGGCCAGGCTCTTCCCTGAGCGGATGTTCGGGCGGCAGCGCCGGATTACCTGGTCGACCAGCCCGCCGCAGCCACGGGGGAGCGTGGGCCACCAGCAGCAGCTGGCCGGCCTGCGCTGCCCGAGGAGCTGCAGCGGCGGCTGTTCGGCGCCTTCGGGCTGGAGCTGCGCTACCACCGGCACCGGCACCAGCTTTCGCTGCGCGCCACCGTGCGGGCCGACCCGATCGAGGCACTCCAGCAGGGGGCTTCGTGCCCTCACAGCAACCGGGGCCGACGCGACCGCGTCAGCCCCACGAACCGTTTCCCATGTTTTGCGTACCCTCGGCAGTGCCCCCGGCAGGGCACCAACCTGCGCAAACGGGCGCTGTGCCGGCGTCAACGACGGTGGTCGAGCGCGAGGGCATTCGGTAGTCCGTACGCTGGTTTCGGCAGGTCAACACTGCTTTCGATGATCAAGGAGGCATGACTGTTGGGGTGGGCATGTATTGCTGTCCCCGATAGCTACAACAGATGCACAAACATCCGGCCCCAGCGGGGACTCTATAGTGACGTTCAGCCGGGGTCCAGCGCGCCAGCGGAGGGAGGCACCGTGACCGCCGACCAGGGGCACGACCCGCGGACCGGGGAGCCGGTCGGCGAGCCGGTGCCGCACACCAGCCCGTCGGAGCTGGACCGGGCCTGCCGGGCCGCGGCCGCCGCCGTACCCGCGCTGGCCGCGATGCCACCGGCGGACCGGGCGGAGCTGCTGCGGGCGGTCGCCGGCGCCCTGGCCGAGCACGCCGGCGAGCTGGTGCCGCTGGCCGACGCCGAGACCGGGCTCGGGCATCCCCGGCTGACCGGCGAGCTGACCCGCACCCGGGTCCAGCTGGAGATGTTCGCCGGTGTGCTCGACGAGGGCTCGTACCTGGAGGCGGTCATCGACCTGCCGGACCCGGCCGCGCAGCCGGCGCCCCGGCCGGACCTGCGCCGGATGCTGCTGCCGATCGGGCCGGTGGCGGTCTACGCGGCGAGCAACTTCCCGTTCGCGTTCTCGATCGCCGGCGGCGACACCGCCAGCGCGCTCGCCGCCGGCTGCCCGGTGATCGTGAAGGCGCACCCCGGACACCCCGGGCTGGCGGCCCGATGCGGGCAGGTCGTGACCGGCGCGCTGGCCGCCGCGGGCGCACCGGCCGGTACGTTCGCGGTGGTGCACGGCCTCGACGCCGGGCGGGCGCTGGTGCAGCACCCGGCGATCGCCGCCGCCGGGTTCACCGGCTCGCTGGCCGGCGGGCGGGCGCTGTTCGACCTGGCCGCCGCCCGGCCGGACCCGATCCCGTTCTACGGCGAGCTGGGCTCGCTCAACCCGGTAGTGATCACCGCCGGTGCGCTGGCCGACCGGGCCGACCCGATCGTGGCCGGGTTCGTCGGCTCGTACCTGCTCGGCAGCGGCCAGTTCTGCACCAAGCCCGGGGTGGTACTGCTGCCCGCGGGGCACGGCCTGGCCGACCGGCTGGCCACGGCGGTCCGGCAGACCGACCTCGGCCCGCTGCTGAACGCCCGGATCCAGACCGGGTACGCGCAGACCGCCGCCGCCCTGTCCGCCGTACCCGGGGTCCGGTCCCTGCTCGGCCCGACCGCCCCACCGGCCGGCCCCGGGGCTCAGGCGGCGCCGGTGCTGCTGGCGGTCGACGCCCCGACCCTGCTGGATCGGGCGGACGAACTGCTGGTGGAGTGCTTCGGCCCGGCCTCGCTGCTGGTCGAGTACGCCACCACCGAAGCGCTGCTGGCCACCCTTTCCGCACTGCCCGGCAGCCTCACCGCCACCATCCACGCCGACCCGGCCACCGAGACCGACCTGGTCACGACGCTGGTCGACCGGCTCACCGCCCGCGCCGGCCGGGTCATCTTCGACGGTTGGCCGACCGGGGTTGCGGTCACCTGGGCGATGCACCACGGTGGACCGTGGCCGGCCACCACGAACGCCGGCCACACCTCGGTCGGGGTGACCGCGATCCGGCGCTTCCAGCGGCCAGTGGTCTACCAGAATGCGCCGGACCCGCTGCTGCCGCCGGCCCTGCAGGACGGCAACCCGTGGCGGATCCCCCGCCGCGTCAACGGCACCCTCACCACGTGACCGACCTGGTCCCCGCGTTGCGTTCTGCGCGCTTACTCCAAAGTGCCTGGCTCAGTCCGGCTCTATGTCAAGGTATAGACGGACCGCAGCCCCCACGCGGTCGAGTTCCACCGGCGCCAGCCGTCCACGGCAGCGGCGTAGCTCGCCCCGAGGTAGGGTGTGCAGCCCGGTGACGTTGACCCAGGACCGGTCACGGCCGGTGAGCCCGACGTCCGATGGCACCTCTACGTGGGTCGATGCCGGCCCGGCGGTCCCGGTTACCTCGGCGACAGTAACCGCTCCGAGCCGAGTAATAAGAGCGTTGGTGGTGAGCACCACCGCAGGTCGTGGGCCGACCGGTGGGGGAAGCTGTACGTCCCACACCTCGCCGCGCAGCGGCGTCACTGCCTGCGCTCACGGTCGGCGATGGCGGTTGCGGCGATCTGGTCGCCGATCGCGGTAACATCGCTGAGCGGAGCCGCCTCACCGTGGTAGAAGTCGTCATAGTCCCGTGCGAGTGCGAGTTCTCGTGCCCGCCGATGAAGGAGTCGTAGCCCTTCCCGCACTGCCGCGGAGCGGTTGGGTAGGCCGAGAAGAGCTGCGTCCTCGTCTGCCTGCCGGGCGACGCCGGCCGGGACCCGGGCCTGAAGCACCATCATACGTTCTATCATACGAACTATAGTACATGGTATTGCAGGTAGACCACGCCGTTACCGAACCGCCGCTCGTCCCGCAGCTCGAGATCGACGCGGACGTCGCCCGGAAAGAACCGGTTGCCGCCACCGACGATCGCCGGTCCGACGAACAGCTGGTACTCGTCGACGAGCCCGGCGCGGATCGCCTGAGCCGCCAGGTGCGGACCGTCGACGGTGAGGTCGTGGTTGGACTCCTGCTTCAGCCTGCGCACGGCATCCGGGTCGAAGGGTCCGCGCGCTGGCGACCTCGGTCAGCGTCGTGGAGTAGACGATCTTGTCGGTGGCCTGCCAGATCCGCGCATAGTCCAGGATGAAAGGCGGCTGCTCGGGCGCCGTGTGCGCCGTCTCCCAGTAGACCATCGTCTCGTACATCCGCCGGCCGTACAGGTTCGTGCCGATTGATCGGAACTGCTCGCTGACGAACTCGTGCACTTCCTCCTCTGGAGCACCCCAGCCGAAGTTGCCGGCAGGGTCGCTCACGAAGCCGTCGAGTGACGTGATCATCGAATAGATAAGCTTGCCCATTGATGCTTCGCCCTTCCGTAGACCTGTTGCACGTTGCCTGGCGTGGATCCCGGCCGTCAGTCGTAGTAACGGCGCGCGCTGGAGCCGACCCGGGTGATGTCGGTCCCGTAGATGTGTAAGGAGATGGCGGTCTCGGTGCCGGTGTTCCGGATCCGGTGGATATCCCCGGGCGGGGCGAAGCCGGTCACCTCGCCGGGCTGGCTGTGGTTCTCGCCGATCGGGTTGAGCTGGTCGTCGTACAGGTCCTCGTGCTCGATCCCCTGCAGGACGCCGACCACGCACCAGGTGATGTGGTCGTGGATCCGGGTGGTCTGGCCGGGTCGCCAGACCAGGCCGAGGATGGAGAAGGTGCCGTCCGGCTCGACATGCAGCAGGTGGCCGGCCGGCCGGTCCGGGTCGCCGAGGCGTTGGTCGGCGGTCAGGATGCCAGGGTCAGGCAGGTGCCGGCGGAGCTGGTCGGCGACGAGCCGGGCGGTCTCGGCCCAGTCGGTGCGTGCGCGGACCGCTGCGCGTACCCCCGCGACGAGATCAGTGAACGCTGACGCGGCAACGGCCGGCGTCACGGTGGTGGGTGTCATGCGGGCCTCCCAGGGTGGCTCAGCGGTGCTGTCTTGCTCAGCGTCCCCCAGCTGGACCCATTCGTCCAATGCCAGTAGTCGTGCTAACCCATATGTAGAGTTGATGGATGCTGGATATCGTGCGACTCCGGGTCCTCGCGGCGATCGCTGCGCACGGCTCGGTCACCAAGGCAGCGGAGAGCCTGCACTATGCACAACCGTCGGTAAGCCACCACCTGGCCCGGCTCGAGGCCGAGACTGGTGCCCGGCTCGTCCAGCGGGTCGGCCGCGGCATCCGGCTCACCCCGGAGGGGCAGCTGCTGGCCCGACGCGCGGCCGAGATCGTCGGACGGGTGGACGCGGCCGCCGCCGAGCTGTCCGCGATGGTGGGCCTGCGCACCGGACGGGTCCGGCTGGCCGGGTTCGAGTCGGCGCTCAGCACCCTGATCCCGCAGGTGGCGACGACGATCCGCCGCGCTCACCCCGACCTCGAGCTGAGCCTGGTCGACGCGCATCCGGAGATCGCGCTGGCCAGGCTGCGCGACGGGCAGGTCGACGCCGCCCTGGTCTTCCGGTACGACGACGCGACTCCCGACGGCGTCCGCGTCACGCACCTGTTCGACGACCCGATGTACCTGCTCAGCCTGGCCCCCGGCCAGACCCTGCTCGACCACCGGGACTCGCCCTGGATCGCCGGCTGCGAATACTGTCGCCGCGAGTTCGTCGACGCCTGCCAGGCAGCCGGGTTCACGCCGCGGATCGCGTACACCAGCGACGAGATCGTCGTCGAGCAGGCGCTTGTCGCGGCCGGCCTGGGCGTAACCACCATGCCCGGACTGGCCCTGCGGTCGCACCGGGCGGCCGGGATCGAGGCCACCGAGATCCTTCACTTCCGGCGACGGGTCTACCTAGCCACGTACGGGGAGCCACCCGACCCACCGGCGACGACCGCGTTTATCACCGCACTCCAGGCGGCGGTCGACGACTACCGGCCGCTACCGTCGCAGCCGGTCACAGGGGCGTAAACACCGACGGCGCCCGCGCCCGCTGAGGTGCCCCGGCCAGGAGTACGTGATCACCCGCCGGTGCGGCTGGTACCAGCCGCACCCGCGTTCGGCAGGCGGGCAAGGATGTCCGCGATCCCGCGCGTCTCCGCGTGGTCCGAGCCGTAGACAAGGGCAGGTCGTACCGTGGGCCGCAGCGCCGGCCCGCCTCGGAAGCCCCCTCCGCGAGCAGCAAGGTGCTGATACTGGTCCGCAGGCCCAGCTCGCGTCGGTGGCGCCACCGGTGGCGCGTACGTGGACGAGGGCGTGCCGGTGCCGAGCGGGCGATGCACCACCGGTGGACCGTGGCCGGCCACCACGAACCCCGGCACACCTCGGTCGGGGTGACCGCGATCCGGCGCTTCCAGCGACCGGTGGTCTACCAGAACGCGCCAGAGGCGGTGCTGCCGCCGGCCCTGCGGGACGGCAACCTGTGGCGGATCCCCCGCCGCGGCAACGGCATGCTCGCCACGTGACCGTCACAGTCCGAGATAGCGGGCGACGGCGTGCTCGATCTCAGCCAGCTCGTCGCGATCGAGGAAGTGCACCGGGTCACCGTGGAGGTAGCCGACGTCCACGGTCCGGATCTGGTCGACCAGGAATCGGGTTAGCACTCCTGCGACTTCAAGCTCCGGACGGAAGATGGCCGGCCGGGCGCTGGTGGAGGTAGGAACGATCGTGACCACGCTCCAAGGCATCGCGCTCGGACTCAGCACCACGCCATACCGCCTTCCGCGTTGCTCGTGGCCGCGCTTCGCGTCGCCCAGGTCGACCCGGTAGACCGCTCCCCGGATCACCAGGAAGCCCGCTCGGCGGAGATGTCCTCGTCCGCCAGGCGCTCAGCGTCGGCGCGGGCGCGGGAGATCCACACCTCGCGCTCGAGCAGCCGGAGGGCGCGCCGGATCACGTCGCTGGTGTGCTCGTTGCCGCGCATCGCCGCACGGATGATCTTCTCATCCTCGTCGGTGGGCCGGAATCCGATCGTCCTCGCCATGCTCCCATCCTACCACCGGCGTTAAACATCTGTCGCGCATGTGTAGAACAGAGCATGGTCGCCGCCTCGGCTTCCCGCCCGACTGGCGGTGGGATCTGGGACAGGCCGGCCCACGACAAGCAGGTCCGCGACGGCACACAGCCTGGCTTGCGGATCGCTGCCATGAGCAGCTTAATGATGGTACGTCGCATTGGCCCGAATCGCTAGGTGCGAGGGCGCCACGCTGCGGGTTCGCGACACCACCAGATCCCGGGTAGCCGAGTGGTGTGTAGCGGCTGGCCCCGGAGTCCGGTTACTACGCAACCGGCTGCCCGGAACCGGTAGGAGTTGGGAAAAGAGTTGCCGGCCGCCTGCCGCTTCTGATGTCGTGGCGGTATGTCAGTTCTGGACGATCCCGGGCTCTTCGGCCGGCAATGGGCGGCCACGTACGACCAGCCCGGCAACCCCGATCCCGCGCCCGCGGTGGAGTTCCTGGCCGGCTTGGCGGCCGGCGGCCCGGTCCTGGAGCTGGCGATCGGCAGCGGCCGGGTGGCGCTTCCGCTGGCCGCCCGCGGCATCGCCGTCGAGGGCATCGAGGCGTCGCCGGAGATGGTGGCGCTGCTGCACGCCAAGCCGGGCGGCGAGGCGATCCCGGTCGTCGTCGGCGACCTGACCGACGTGGGCGTGACCGGCCCGTACCCGCTGGTCTACCTGGTCTTCAACACGCTGTTCAACCTGACCGGCGAAGGCCGGCAGGAGGACTGCTTCCGCAACGTCGCCCGGGTCCTGGCGCCCGGCGGCGCGTTCGTGATCGAGGCGTTCGTGCCCGACCCGGCCGACTTCGACCAGAACGAGCAGGTCCAGGTGAGGTCCGTGACCGAGAACTCGGCGACGATCCGGCTGCACCAGTACGACCGGGAGGCGCAGACGTTCGTCCGGCAGACGATCACCTTCACGAACGGCGGCGTGCAGCTCAAGCCGTTCGGCATGCACTACCGGTGGCCGGAGCAGATCGACGAGCTGGCCGCTCAGGCGGGCCTGCGCCTGGAGGCTCGGTACGCGACGTGGCAGCGGGAGCCGTTCGGGCCGGACAGCACGGACCACGTCTCCGTCTACCGCAAGGTCTAGCGCAAGCCTTGACCGAGCCGCCCGGCGGGCGTCTGGGCGGCGAAGTTGAGTGTCCCGCATAGACGGGTCAGCTGAGTACCGAACCTGGCACGGACTACCGCGGCACCCGCTGCGGACGGTCCGCGTCGCTTAGTAGGCGCCGCGCTGGCGGAGCACCGCGCCGACGGTCTTGCAGAGGATCACCAGGTCGGCGGCGAGCGACCAGTTCTCCACGTAGTAGAGATCCAGCCGGACCCCGTCCTCCCAGGACAGGTCCGACCGGCCGCTGACCTGCCACAGCCCGGTGATCCCCGGCTTGACCAGCAGCCGCCGGGCCACGTCGCCGTCGTAGCGGGCCACCTCCTCAGGCAGCGGCGGGCGGGGGCCGATCAGGCTCATCCGGCCGCCCACCACGTTCACCAGCTGCGGCAGCTCGTCCAGCGACCACATGCGCAGCCACCGCCCGACCCGGGTGACCCGCGGGTCGTTCCGGATCTTGAACAGCAGCCCGTCCCCGTCGTTCCGGTCGGCGAGGATGTCCCGCAGCGCGTGCGCGCCGGTCACCATGGTGCGGAACTTCAGCAGCTGGAACTCCCGCCCGCCGCGGCCGACCCGGGTCTGCCGGAACAGCACCGGGCCGCGGCTGTCCAGCCGGATCGCGACCGCCACCACCAGCAACAGCGGTGCGACCAGGAGCAGCGCGGCGAGCGCCAGGGTCCGGTCGAACAGGTCCTTGACGACCTTCCGTACCCCCCGGAACTCCGGCGCCTCCACGTGGATCATGGGAAGCCCGGCCACCGGCTGGGTGTGGATCCGCGGGCCGGCCACGTCGGCCAGGGCAGGCGTCACCACCAGGTCGATCTCGGTGCCCTCCAGCTGCCAGCCGAGCCGGCGCAGCCGGCTGGCGGTCAGCTCCCCGGACGCGGCCACCGCCACCGTGTCCGCCCCGACCTCGGCCGCGTTGTCCACGATCGAGCGGAACGAGCCGACCACCGGCACGTCGCCGAGCCGCTGCGGCTGCGGCGCCAACAGGGCGTCCGGGATGCAGGCACCCACCACCTGATAGCCGGTGTACGCCCCCCGGCGCAGCTGCTGCACCAGCTCCAGCACGTGCGCCGCGTCCCCGACCACCAGCACCCGGCGGGACCAGCCCCGGCCCTGCTCCCGGGCCCGGTGCAGGCGCTTGTTGGCCAGGTACCGGCCGGTGATCAAGGTCACCGTCCCGGCCAGGAACGAGATCCCCAGGAAACCGCGGGAGACCCCGATGTCGAGCAGGTAGAGCACGATCGCGGTGGTTGCGGAAAGCTTGAAGCTGGCCGCGAGCACCCGCCGGTACTCCTCGGCGCCGTACCCGATCACCTTGTCGTCGTAGCAGTGCAGCACCCGCAGCGCGGCCAGCCAGACCAGCACCACCGCCGGGGCGACCAGCGCGTAGGTCACGGCCGCGCCGAGCGCCGGCTCGCCCTGGAACCGGGCCAGGTAGCCGAAGCCGACCGCCGCGATGATCGCTACCAGGTCGACCGCGGTCAGCAGCCGTACGTGCACCCGCTGGCGCGCCCGCAGCGACCAGACCCGGCCGCGGGAGCCGCCGGGTGCGGGCCCGGAGGGCCGGGGCGGCGCCGGGGGCGCCGGGGCGAGCGAGATCGTGGACACGCGACCATCCTGGTGGCGGCGGGGGTACCACCGCCCCGCTGTGTCGGGTACCCGTCAGTGGTCCTACCCAGGTGGGCCGTACGGCCTACCCGACCGGTTCGACGAACCTGGCGAGATGGGCCGACTGCTCGATCCGGCTCGGCTCGTGCACGTACATCATGTGACCGGCCGGATAGTAGGCGAACTCGACGTTGCCGCGCAGTTCCTCCGGGATCGCCAGGTGCGCGGCGGTGTGCTGGGCGGCGAAGTAGGGCGTCGCCCCGTCCTGGTAGCCGCACCCCACGTACACCCGCAGGTAGGGGTTGGCGCGCATCGCGACCGCCAGCTTGTCCGCCACGGTCACGGTCTCCCCCTCGAACTCCTTGTACGACCAGGCGGAGTTGGTCGCCCGGGAGAGGATCTCGTACGGCAGGTCGGAGGCAAACCCCAGCTCGCCCCGCACGTAGTGGTTGAACGCGGCGGTGTACGGCCCGCGGATCGCGTCCATCGACGGGTCCGCCCAGGGGTCCAGCGCCTCCCGCCCGTAGTCGTCGGCCCAGCCGGTGAACCGGCCGTCCAGCCGCCCGATCGTCAGCCGGCGGCCGCGCAGCAGCTCGGCGAAGAACCGTCCGGGGTCGATCCGCAGGTTCACCCGGTCCAGGTAGTCCTCGGACAGGCTGGTCAGGGACGCCAGCTTGGCCACCGCCTCGGCGCGCTCGGCGGCGGTCAGCCGGGCGCCGCGGGACAGCGCCCACGGGTAGTCCCGGGCCGCGTACGCCTCGGCCTCGTCGAGCAGGTCGCGCAGCGGCCGGTCGCCGTGCAGCCCGTGGTAATGGGCCAGCGCCGCATAGGTCGGCAGGAACATCACGTACGGGTGGTCGTTGTGCCCGTTGCCGCGCAGCAGCCCCATGTCCAGCACGGTGGAGATGAGCATCAGCCCGTTCAGGTTCAGGCCGTACTCCTCCTGCAGGCGCCGGGCCAGCCCGGCAGCGCGCAGCGTCCCATAGGACTCTCCACACAGGTACTTCGGGGACAGCCAGCGCCCGTGCCGGGTGATCCACAGCCGGATCACCTCCCCGACCGACTCCAGGTCGGCGGTGAAACCGTGGAAGTTCTTAGATTTCTCCCCTTTGGTGGGTCGGGAGTAGCCGGTCGAGACCGGGTCGACGAACACCAGGTCGGAGCCGGCCAGCAGGGTGTGCGGGTTGTCGACCAGGTCGTACGGCGGCGGGGTGAGCGCACCCACGTCCCCGGAGAGCACCCGCCGCGGGCCGAGCAGCCCCAGATGCAGCCAGACGCTGGAGGAGCCGGGACCGCCGTTGAAGGCGAAGGTCACCGGCCGGCTCCGGGGCTCGGTCGCGTCGAGCGTGTACGCGGTGAGGAAGACCTCGGCCTTCGGCTGGTGCCCGTCGAACGTGTCGTCGCGGTGCTCCTCCCGGCGCAGCACCATCCGCCCGCAGGTCGCCGTGTAGCGCAGCTCGGTGCCGTCGGCGGCGTGCACCACGTGCCGGGTGACCACCAGCTCGTCGGTCGGCTCCGGCCGGTGCTGCTTGTCTGGCGGGTCAGGCTGGTCCTTCTCTGCGGCCTTCTCGGCCTTCTCCGGCTGCTCGGCCTGTTCCGGCTGCTCGGCCTGTTCCGGCTGCTCGGCCATCGGCACCTCCGTGGATCAGGGACCGGGATCTCCGGTGCCCGCACTGCCCCGAAGATTACCTGCGGGAGGCGCCCGTCCGGGTTCCGCGCAGCAGGGGTAGGTATACCTCGTCGACGATCTCGACGATCACGCTGTCTGGCACGGTTGTGGTGCCGCGCGTGACGTACTCGTTAGGTCGGTACACCTAACGTGGCAGAATCCGAACCACGTTTCCGCAGTTCAGGGGCCGATTGTGGCCGTACCGCCAGTCCGGAAACGGGTGCGCCCGAGCCCCTGACAGGTCCTGCAGCCCGACCACGATACTCGCGCGACAGCATTGCCACTCGCAGCCGGCCACCACACGGTCGCAGGTTCGAGCCCCGCCGGGGGCACATCACAGAACTGCGCCACCCCGACCGGGACGTTGATCGTCGAAGCGACCTACCCGTTCGCGTAACTCGCCGGAGTTGCAGGTCGGCGTCCTGCCGGTGCACGTCACCCTTCAGGTAACGTTCGTGCTGCCTGGCTAAGCTAAGGCCAGCGCGGGGTCGCCGATACCAGCGCCTGCGTCGCAGACGCAGTGGTGGCGGCTTCCGGGAACGGGCGTGGATGTCGTCTTGGGTCTGTTCGTGTCTGCGGCCTGACCCTCACCCCGGGTTCTGATCACACCTCAGCCAGTACAGGAGGCGACGCTTAAATGACTGATCCGTCCGCGCCACAGCCGAGCCAACCGCCCACGCAGCCGAAGTCCGGAACGCTCAACCTCACCTCCGGCTGGCAACCCATCTCGGCTCCGTCGAACCGCTGGCAGCGGGCCGCTGACCGCTACCTCGCCGGGTGGGAAGCGGTCGCGGGCGGCTACCGCGTCCTGGTGTTGATCGCGGTGGTCTCGCTGCTGGGATGGCTGCTTCCCGACAGGCTGGCCATGCTGCCCGCCGGAGTGTTCGTCCTGGCCGTTGGTATCGGCTGCGCGGTGGGCTTTGCCCGGTGCCGTACCGCCCACTGCGCGGTCACCGGAACGGGCCTGCCGCTGGTAGGCCTGCTCATGATCGCCCAAGTGCTGCTGGGAGCCTCATGGCTGGGTTTCTACACCTGGCTCATCGTGGTCGGGGCGATCATCCTCGTTGGTTTCGCATTCCAGGCGTTCTACACCCGTGCCCGAGGCGACTCGCGCGTGCAGCGTCCTCGCTGCTAAGCCTGAATCCGTGGACCGGGTCTGGTCCACTATGACCGAACAGGTGTGTTGAGGTACGAGAAGGTGCCCTTCCGGCTGGGATAATCGGGTTGGTCACGAACCTGATCAGCCTTGCGTGGAAGGACACTCTCGGTGCAAGCATCTCATGCCTGGCGCGGCGACAGCGTGGTGTTCGACGATGAGAATCTCGTGTAGCACGGGGGGCTGGTACCGCTGCTGGAACTGGCCGAGCAGGCCGGGCTTTCGCGGCTGCTGGACGAGCATGTCCGGTTCACTGGCGAGCGGGTCAGGTCCGGGGCGGCCAACCCGACCCCAAAGCTGACTGCGATCATCGCCGAGATGGCCACCGGCGCGGACAGCATCGACGACCTGGACGTGATCCGAGCCGGCGGGATGAAGCGACTGTTCGGCGGGGTCTACGCCAACGCCACGCTGGGGATCTTCCTGCGCGAGTTCACCCACGGCCACACCCGGCAACTGTCGGCGGTGCTGCGCCGCCACCTCATAGCCCTCGCACGGCGTACGGCGGTGCTGGCCGGCATCGACCAGCGCTGCTTCGTCGACATCGACTCGCTGCTGCGGCCGGTGTACGGACACGCCTAGCAGGGCGCCTCGTTCGGGCACACGAAGATCTCGGGTAGGACCGTGCTACGCCGCGGGCTCTCGCCGCTGGCGGTGACCATCTCCACCGAGACCGCCGCACCGGTGCTGGCGGGGGTACGGCTACGGGCCGGGCGGGCTGGTTCGGCCAAGGGGGCGGCCAGCATGCTGGTCGAGGCGATCAACACCGCGGTGGCCGCCGGCGCGGTCGCGGAGAAGATCTTGGTGCGTGGCGACTCGGCGTACTGCAGCGGCCGGGTCGTCGCCGCGGTCATCAAAGCCGGCGCCAGGTTCTCGTTCACGATCGCCCGCAACCGGTCCGTGGATGCCGCGATCGCCGCCATCGACGACCAGCAGTACACGCCGGTGCGCTACCCCGGTGCGGTCCTCGACCCCGACACCGGGCAGCTGATCTCCGACGCCCAGGTAGCCGAAACCGAGTTCACCGCGTTCGCCAGCACCCGGCACCGCATCACCGGCCGGCTGATCGTGCGCCGCGTCCTGGACGCCAACACCCAGGACCCCCTGTTCCCGGTCTGGCGCTACCACCCGATCTTCACCAACAACCCCGAGCCCGTCACGCAGGCCGACATCCACCCACCGGGCCCACGCCAGCTGCGAGACCGTCTGGTCCGACCTGATCGACGGCCCCTGGGCCCACCAGCCCTCCGGCTCGTTTGCCGCCAACGCCGCCTGGAACATCCTGGCCGCGATCTGCCACAACCTGCTCCGCGCCGCCGGCACGCTAACCGGCGCCGCCCGCTACGCCGCCGCCCGCGGCGCCACCCTGCGCGCTCACCTCGTCAACGTCCCGGCCCGGCTGGCCCGCCCGCAACGCCGGCCGGTGCTGCACCTACGCCACTGGCCCCGCGCTCAGCCCTGGCTGCGCCTGTGGCGGGCCGTGTTCATCACATAGCTCCGACCACACCACCGCACCACCACGACCACCACATCAGAAACCGAACCCGACCAGCGAGCAACGGGACACACTGGACACAGGGCCAGTGAGTTAGTCACGCCCTCACACCGAACCCAAGATCATTTCTGTTCAGAAAGATCGTCCAGACAGCCGGTCCACGGATTGAGGCTTAGCGCCATCAGGGTGGGCAGGGTCACTGTGGCTGGATGATCTCGCAGTAGCCGCCGCAGTCGGCGGGGTCGAGCTGGCGGGTGCGGTGGGCAAGCTCACGCAGGTGAGTTCTGGTCTGCTGCAGCTCGGCGAGGCGCCGTTCGACCTCGTCGAGGCGTTGGTCGATGAGCTGGCCGACGTGTGCGCAGGGTGGCTGGCCGCCGTCGCGGATGTGGAGGATCTGGCCGATCTGGCGCAGCGTGAACCCGGCCTTCTGGGCGTCCCGGACGAACGTCACCCGGTCGAGCGCGTCGGTCGGGTAGTCGCGGTAGCCGGACCGGGTCCGGGCCGGCTCGGGCAGCAGCCCTTCGCCTTCGTAGAAACGCAGGGTCTTGGCGGTGGTGCCGGTTCGACGGGCCAGTTCGCCGATGCGCATCGCGTCACCTCCGTTCCGCTTGACATTCCAGCGTACTGGAAGGTCTACCGTTTCAGTCATGAGCACGCCAACCATGAACGAGCTGCAGGCGACGTGGACCCGTCGCCGGGCGCAGACCAACCGCGGCGCGAGCGTGACGGCCGTGAGCCTGCTGGCGGAGGGTCGTTCGGTCACACCGGAGGCGCTGGTGAGCGCCACCGGCTGGAGCGCCGAGCAGGTCGCCGCCTATCTGGAGAACGCCCGCCGGACCGGGGTGGAGGTCGATGACGGCGCGATCGTCGGGCTGGCGTTGACGCTGCGCCGGACCGGGCACCGGTTCCGGGTCCGGGGTAACGACCTGTACACGTGGTGCGGGTTCGACGCGCTGTTCCTGCCGATCATGCTCGGGGAGCCGGCGGAGGTCGCCTCGACGTGTCCGGTCACCGGTGCCGAGATCCGGTTGAGGGTGGAGCCGGACGGGACCGTGTCGGCTGCCACGCCGGAGACCGTGGTGGTGGGCATCGTCGGCGAGGAGGTCACCTCCTGTTGTGAGGCGGCCGGACCCGGTTCGGCGATCTGCACGCAGATGCCGTTGTTCGCCTCCCGGCAGGCGGGCGAGCGGTGGCTGCCCGACCACCCGGGGGTGGCCAGTAGATCTGGCCGAGGCCCGCCAGGTCGCGCGGGCATACGTCGAGGAGTGCTGCTGACCCCGTGGGCACGCACACGTGGCAGCTGACCGGGTCGTGGCTCGGCTTGCCCGGCCGACGGCTGTGGGTGGAGCGGGCAGGGCAGGGTCCGGCGGTCGTGTTCGCCCATGCCGCGATCGGCGATCGCCGGATGTGGGACGGCCCGCTGGCCGCTATGGCTGACCGCTACCAGGTGGTCTGCTACGACCAGCCGGGGTTCGGGCGCTCGACCCCTGCGGCCGAGCCGTCTCGTACGTCGAGGAGCTGGACGCGGTGCTCGACCACGTCGGTGCCGACCATGCGGTGCTGGTCGGGTGCTCGATGGGCGGGCGGGTCGTGCTCGACTACGCGCTGGCTCACCCCGAGCGGGTGGCCGCGCTGGTGCCCGTGGCCGCGGTTGTGTCGGGCCAGCGGCTGTCGTTGTCCGGCTGGCGGGAGCTGGCGGCCGCGGTCAAAGCCGGCGACCATGATCGGATCGCCGAGGTGGCACTGCGGATCTGGGCGCCGTTGCGCACCGACCCGGGTGTGGACGCGCGCATCCGCCAGCTGGTGGTCGAGAACGTGTCCGGCATCGCGACGATGGGCGCGATGTGGCGCGACGGCCCACCGGCCTATGGGCGGCTGCACGAGGTCGGCGTCCCGACGCTGGTGGTGGTGGGAGACCGTGACCAGCCCGACCACCTGCGAACCGCGAAGCTGCTGGCGGCCGAGGTCACTGGTGCCCGGCTGGCGGTCCTTGCCGGGGTCGACCATAACGTGCCGGTCCGCGCCGGGTGGGCCTTGACCGACCTGCTGGCCGGGTTCCTGGACCAGCTCAACCATCCCCACTGGAGGAGATTGTTATGACGGTCCGGATGAGGTTGGCCGTGGCGGGGATGACCTGCGAGTCGTGCAACCGGCATGTGGCGGGCGCGCTGCGCGTGGCCGGCGCTGCCGACGTCGAGGCGGACTGGCGTCGCGGTGAGGCGACCCTCACTGTGGACGATGGCGCAGACCTGGACCGGATGGCTGCGGCGGTGCGGGATGCCGGCTACACCCCGGGCGAGGTGACCCGGCTGGATCCGGTCTCACCCGACCGGGACGGCGGCGGGTCGGATGTGGACTATGACCTGCTGGTGCTGGGTGGCGGGTCGGCCGCGTTTGCCGCGGCGATCACCGCCCGGGATGCCGGCCGGGCGGTGGCGCTGGTGGAGTCGGGGGTGCTGGGCGGCACCTGCGTGAACGTCGGGTGCGTGCCGAGCAAGGCGCTGCTGGCCGCCGGTGAGGCGGCCTGGCAGGCGGCCCGGCACCGGTTCGACGGAGTGCCGCACGCGACCGGGCCGGTGGACGTGGCGGCGCTGGTGGCGGCCAAGGACGAGCTGGTCGGCCAGCTGCGGCAGGCCAAGTATGCCGACCTGGTGGATGCCTACGGCTTCGAGGTGATCGCGGGACGGGGCCGGTTCGTCGACCCGGCCACGGTCGAGGTGGCCGGCCGGCGGATCCGCGCTGGTGCGTTCCTGATCGCCACCGGTGCCAGCCCGGCCGCGCCGCCGGTGCCCGGGCTGGCCGAGGCCGGCTACCTGACCAGCACCACCGCGCTGGAGCTCAAGGAGACGCCGCGGCGGCTGGCGGTGCTGGGCGCGAACGCGGTCGGGCTCGAGCTGGGCCAGTACTTTCTGCACCTGGGCGCCGAGGTCAGCTTCGTCGAGGTCGCTGACCGGATCGCCCCGTTCGAGGAGCCGGAGGTCTCCGCCGCGCTCGCCGAGGTGCTGGTCGAGCAGGGTGCTCGGGTGCTGACCGGGGCGCGGGTGCGCACCGTCGCGCGCCGCGGCGAGGTGCGGGTCCTCGACGTCGAGGTCGACGGCGAGACGGTGGAGGTGGCCGCCGAGGAGCTGCTGGTGGCGACCGGCCGGTCGCCCAACACCGCCGGCCTGGGCCTGGCCGCGGCCGGGGTGGCGGTCGACGAGCGCGGCGCGGTGGCCGTGGATGCGGGGCTGCGCACCTCCAACCCGCGGGTGTGGGCCGCCGGAGATGTCACCGGGGCGGCGCAGCTGGTGTACGTGTCGGCCTACCACGGGGCGCTCGCGGCCGGGAACGCGCTGCTCGGCGCAGACCGGCGGGTCGACTACACCGGCCTGCCTCGGGTGATCTTCACAGCTCCGCAAGTGGCCGGCGCCGGGCTCACCGAGGCGCAGGCCCGCGCGGCGGGGCACGAGGTGAAGGTGGCGGTGCTGCCAGCCTCGGAGGTGCCGCGGGCGCTGGTGGCCCGGGAAACCCACGGGCTGGTGAAGCTGGTCGCCGACGCGGACAGCGACCGGCTGCTCGGCGCCTCGGTGCTCGGGGCCGGCGCTGGGGATGTGATCCAGTCCGCGGTGCTCGCCATCCGGCACGGGATCACCACCGCCGAGCTGGCCGCCACGTTCCACCCGTACCTGACCATGGCCGAGGGTCTGAAGCTTGCCGCGCTGAGCTTCACCCGCGACGTGACCACCCTGTCCTGCTGCGCCGCGTGAGACCCCCTTTGCATGCCCGAGCCGGAGCGACACGAGACACGAAGGGGATCAGCCCAGTTATGACGGTCACCGACCCCGCCCAGGAGGTCCCGCACCAGCAGCCGGACCCGGCAGGCTGGGCCGCGGCGGCCACGTGGCGGACCGGCACCGGCCACCACCACCGGGATGAGGCAGGCGCGACCACCAAGACCACGCGGGACTTCCCTGCCGGCGCGTCTCCGGCGGTGGCCGCTGCCGGCGGCCTGGCGGCCTGCTGCTCGGTGCACCTGCTGGTCATCGCCGGAGTCGCCGGCAGCCTCGGTGGGCTTGCTGTCGGCGGCATCGCCGTCGGCGCGGGTGTGGGGGGTGGCTGCCGTGGTGTGGCTGGTGGGGGTGTGGCTGCGCCGCCGCGCCCGCGGCCGGGGCGCCTGCCACCCCGCTCAGCGGTGACAAGGCGGCCAGGCGCATCGGCGGCGGCCGGATCCACGTCAAACCTCCCGTGCAGAACCGGCCCTGTTGGCCGGTCGCTGCCGGGTTCACGCCCGACCGGGGGCCGGGGGCGGTTCAGGCGGGTCCGGGTGCCAGGCCGGCCAGCAGCGCGTCGATGCTGATGGCGAAGCAGCGGTCGGTGTCGCATTCGCTGGTGAGGTCCACGGCCAGCTCGACCAGCGGGTCGGGGACGTCGGCGGGCAGGGTTCGGGTGATCCGCCGGATCCGTTGCAGGTTGCTCTCGGGTTCGGCCGTCTGCGGGGCGGGGTCGGTGTAGCGCAGGGCCAGTAGCCCGTAGCCGACGCCCTGCCCTACCACGGCGCCGATCGCGTCGAGGCCACGGCGCCGGTCGAACCCGGTCTGCCGCAACAGTTCCAGGTAGGCCTGGTAGCGGCGCAGCACCTCGATGTTGACGAAGTTTCTGGTGGCGATCAGCGGCGCGACGATCGGGTGCCGGCCGAACACCCGGTACAGCCCGTCGGCGAAGTTCCGCAGCGCCTGCCGCCAGCCGGCGTCGGGGGCCGGGCCGGCGGGCACCTCGGCCCACAGCAGTTCGACGATGCCGTCGAGCAGGGCGTCCTTGTCGGCGACGTGCTTGTAGAGCGACATTCCTTCCACGCCCAGTTCGGTGCCGAGGCGGCGCATGGTCAGCCCGGCCAGCCCGTGCCGGTCGGCGTACGCGAGCGCGGCGGACAGCACCCGCTGCCGGTTCAGCGGTTGCCGCCGGCCGGTGGGCTCGCCTGCCGGGGCTTGTTGTGCGGGTTTGCCGATCGCCACGACCGTTCTCCTTCCCCCACCACCCCGGCCAGCTTACGCGGTAAGCCGGCCGGGGTGGGATCAGTGGGCTAGTAGCTGACCAGGCTGCCGTTGCGTTTGGCGGCCCGGTTGCCGATGCCGAAGGCCAGCACTCCCAGCGCCAACCAACCGGCGGTAGTGGCGACCATCCAGGCCCAGCCGCCGGTGCCCCAGACCGGGATCGGCTGGTTGTCGACCAGCGTGAGCCGGGCGGCCTCGATGGGATGGGTGGCGAAGATCGGTTGGGCCAGCCCTTGGACCCAGCCGGGCAGGTTGGCCAGTGGCAGGATCGCCCCGCTGATGAACAGGATGACCATCAGCACCACCTCTTGCAGCAGCTCCACCCGTTTCCAGGCCAGCGTGAGCCCGGCGATCATCAGCGAGTAGCCGGCGCCGCCGGCGAGGATGAACCCGAGTGGGGCGAGCGCGTCGGCGCGCCAGCTCAGCTGCAGGTCGGCGACCAGGCTGGTGACCAGGTAGAGGGCGCCCACCACGACCGCGGTCTCCACGACTGCGGCGGTGAGCCGGCCGACGGCGATGTTCACCCAGGCTGGCAGCGGGCTGAGGTAGGTCTGTTCCAGCGTGCCGCCCTGGATCTCACCCAGCAGCCGCCAGAACGTCTTCACGCTCTGCAGGTAGATGAAGGTGTACAGGACGAAGCCGACGAAGAACCAGCTGGTCCAGTAGGGGTCGAACTGCCACGGGAGCCGGCCGGTGGCGGCCACCTCGTCGCCGCGGCCGAGCAGCAGCGCGAACAGCAGCCCGACGATCGCGAACAGCGGCAGCTCGATGGCGATCTGGACCCGTTCGGCCCAGGCCTGCCGCAGCCCCTTGCCGGTTTCGTTACCGATCGCCACCATTGACCGGGCCGTGCCCAGTCTGGGCGTGGACGTGATGTGTGTCGTGATGGTCATGATCCGAGCCTCCCGTCGCGGAGCCCTCGGCGGATCGCCGCCTGGTAGACGCTCCAGCCGGCCAGCAGCATGACCGCGGCGTGTAGCAGCGCCCAGGGCAGGCTGCCGTCGGCCCACAGCGCGGGCAGGCTCTGGCTGTCGAAGAGCACCTTGCGGGTGGCGTCGATGCCGAGGGTGGTGGGTGCAAACTTGGCGATGGTTTCCAGGGCGGGTGGGAGCACATCGATCGGCAGTACCGACCCGTTGACCAGCATGATCAGGCTGTTGATCGGCGGTCACGACCTGCCGTGAGATCGTCAGTTGCCGGCTGACCGCCAAGCGACCGCTGCCCAGCTTCGCGCCGAGGAATATCGCCTTCGGGTCGTGCCGGTCGTCGTGGTGCATGATCGGGAACATGGGCTGGGTGCCCTCGGCGTAGTACCCGCCGAGCGGGTGGTAGGAGCCGTACGGGTCTTCGCCGTAGCGGCGCACGAAGCCGGTCTCGGCCGACAGCACCCGGGTCTGCGGGAACGCGGTGCGCCACCGCTGCCAAGTGGTCCACTCCAGCGGGAACTGCTCCAGTTCCAGTCCGCGCTGCGGCCCGTCGATCGCCTGGGCGAGGATCTGCGGCCACCGACTGTTGTGGGTGCGGTCATACATGAGCAGGTTGGAGTTGACCAGGCTGCCGGAGGTGCCGAACTGCGCGATCCCGGCGGGCGGGCAGAACCCGACCACCGACCCGGTCAGCGGGCAGTAGGTCACCGCGACCGGCCCGTCCGGGCCCACCTCGTTGACGATCTCGTGCCAGACCAGTACCAGCTGCGGGTAGGCGCGGGGCTGCCCACCGGCCAGCAGCCCGAACACGATGTCGTCGTCACGCAGAAAGTCGGCCTGGTCGGCGGCGACGAAGGCCGGCTCGTCGATCGAGGGGATGCCATCTGGTGGCGGACCACCCGAGCGGACGGCATCGGTGAACTCGGACAGCTCATGCGGCCCATCCACGCGGCCCGCGTCGACCGGCAGGTCCCCACCGGCCGGCTCACGGACCTGCGGGGCGGCCGCGGGACGGGTGAACACCCACGCGGTAGCCGCGACCCCGGCCGCACCCGCGGCCCCGAGCCCCACCAGTAGCCACCGCCGGCTAAGGCCCGGCCGCTGCCTCGGCGTCTCCTCAGGGTCGGGCACGACCGGCTCGCCCGGTTCACCGGCCCCACCGCCGGCGTGATACCGGTCGGCCGGTGCCGCACTGTGGTACCGGTCGTCGGCCATGTGCCCTGACTACAGCTCACCGTGCCGCTTCGTCTGTGACCGGCGACACGTTTGGCAGGGCGGGCCGTCGTCGCCACCGGTACCCGCTGGCTGTCGGCCGGCACGGTCGGCACCGCCCGGGGTCTCAACCACACCGGAAAGATCGCCGCGGTGGCCGGGGTCGCGTTCTGCCCGCCGGCGCACCAGCCGCCGCGGTCATGATCATGATGGCGTTGGCGATGGTGGCCGACGTGATGCTGGCCGGTGGCAGGGTCGCGCGCTGGGTCGGCGAGGACGTGGTGTGCATGGATCATCGGGACGGGCTGCGCGCCGACCTGACCTTCGCCGCCTTGGTCGGTCCGGGAGCGGCGCTGGTGCCTGCACCACGCCCGCGTCCCCCGGCGCGATCGCCGGGGTGGCCGGCGATCGCGCCGGGGGGACGCGGCTCGTCTCACCTGCGCACCCTGCGCGAGTTCCGCCTCGTGTGGACGATCACCTCGGCCGTGTCCGGGCTGCTCGCCGCAGCCAGCTTCATTCTGGTCGCCGAGGGCTGGTGCCCCCGACACCCGGCCGCGCGACCATCGCGGCCGAGTCCCCCGACGCGTGGTCCTCGGTTGGCTCGGCCACCGTCAGAAGGTGATCACCTGATAGCCGTCGGCGACCAGCCCTCGGATGCTGGGGTGTCCTTCGTACTCGTCCATGAGGTGCACGTGGGCACCCTTGACGCTGTGCTCGGCCTCGAAGGCCCGCGCGCAGTATCCGCAGGCGCCGGCTACCCGGTCTTCGACCTCCTGGTAGAGCCGGTGGGCGGTGTGCTGTGGCTCGGCCAGCACCCCGGGCCACTTGGTCCCGGCCCCGTCGAAGATCAGTCGTACCTCGTCGCCGGCCTGTTTGAACTCCTTGGCCGCCACCAGCGCGTTGGCCACCCGGCCAAGGTCGGCGTGGGTTTCGGTGTCGGCCAGTACGAGGATCGCCGCTTTCTCCATCGCCATCATCCCCTTTTCCTGCCGCTCGACTTGCTGCGTGCCTGCCCGCATCCGCGGGTCCGGAAACGTGTCGATACTGGCCACAGGTGGCGAGCGGGTTCTGTGGCCGCGCTCACACAACACCGCAGGATGTACCCAGCCGCGCCAGGAGCCGTCAGGTCGGCGAGATCGCCAGCAGCCGGCGGATCGGCACCGGGACGCTGGCGCCGATCCGTGCGAGCGTGTGAAGGTACGCCCGGGCCGCCCGAACGCGAGGCGGCGACACGCTGGGCAGGTACAACGACTCCAGCAGCGTGTCGGCTTCGGCCCGGCTGGTGAGCCGGTAGGAGAAGCGTTGCGCTTGGTCGCGTTCCAGCCGCAGACCGGCCTGGGCAAGGACACCGGTCGGGTCGGCCGGCGGCGCGTCGCTGGGATAGGGCAGTCGCCCCAGGGTGGCGAGCAGGCCGGCGGCCACCGGCACGTCCCGGGCGGCCAGGGGCCGCGTGGCGGGCACGATCGCGACCAGCCGCCCACCGGGTGCCAGCACCCGGGCGATCTCGGCCAGCACGTGTGGCAGCGGCGCCACCAGCATCAGCGCCATCGCGCACACCACCAGCCGCACCGTGCCGCCGGCCAGCGGCAGGGCTGCCGCGTCCGCGCGTACCAGCGGTCCCGCGCCCCGTGAGGCCGCCTGCGCTAGCTCCGCGGCCGATCGGTCCAGCCCGAGGTAGCCGTGACCGGATAGCGTCGGCCATAGTGGGGCGCTGCCGCAGGCCAGATCCAGCACCGGCCCGCCGTCGGGGGTCAGCTCGCCCAGCCAGTCGTACGGGGTGCGTCCGCGCTGGTCGACACACCGGCGCAGTACCGTCTCGGTGATGCCGGCGCGTTCATGGTGGAACCGGGACAGGTACTCCGGCCAGGTCATGGGCCGGCGGGTCACCACCGCTGGCCGGCCTGGTCGGCCAGCCTCGCCCGGTCGATGATGAAGATCTTTCCGCGGCCGAGCTTGACCAGGCCCTGCTCGGCGAACTCGCCCAGCGCCTTGGTCGCGGTCTCCCGGGAGGTACCCACCAGCGCGGCGATCTGCTCATGGGTCAGCGCCACCGGCACCGTCGCGCCGCCGGCCCTTCCTGGCCGCCACGCCCCTTGCGCCCGGTCGCTGAGGGTGCACAAGGTGGCGGCGATGCGCTGCGGCACGCTCTTGAACACCGCGTCGGTGTACCGCTGCTCCATCGCCGCCAGCCGCTTGCCAAGGGTTTCGGCGATCCGGGCCGAGATCCGCGGGTCGCACAGCAGGAACCGGTGCACGTCGGCCCGGTTCATCACGCACACCAGCGCCTGGTCGATGGCCTCGGCGTAGTTGTCGTACATCTGCTGCCCGAGCAGCACCATCTCCCCGAAGATGGTGCCCGGGGAGATGATCGCGGTGGTCAGCGCCCGCCCATCCGGCGACAGCCGGAAGATCCGTACCCGGCCGCCGCGCAGGATGAACAGCGCCTCGACCTGGTTGTGCGGCGAGTACAGCAGCTCCCCGGCCTGGTAGGTGCGCATCGGCGCCGCCTGGGCGATCGCGTCGATCTCTTTCTTGGACAGGTCGGTGAAGATGTCGAACGCCGACAGCATCACCAGCCGGTCGTCGTAGACCGTGTTGCGGCCGCGGCCCATCCGCCTCATCCGTATGGCTTCCTCCCGCCGTCCCGGCGCCCACGGCGGCGGAGCCGCACCCCACGCCGGCCGGTCGAGCATGTCCAGCCCGTTAACCAGACAGTAGTCCTGGCCGCTGCGGGGTGTCATGCAGCGACCCGCGGAGGTAGTGGGGCCGACGGGCTCGTGCGAGCGCGGGTCGCGGTTCTCGGGCGCCGGCGTACCGGCGGGGTCGGCCCCGGCCCGGCCGTGGTCCGATGGCGTGGCGGCCACCGTGCTCAGCTTCGTCTGGCGGCCAGCCGCGGCGCGAGCATCCCGTAGACCAGGCCGAGCACCAGCCCGAACGCGAGGTGCCCCCACAGGCTGAGCTGGCTGTTGTCGTTCCAGTCGAAGATCATCTGGGACATGCCGAGCCACGTCGGCATGATCCACATGGCGCCCACCAGCCACCAGATCACCCCGTAGACCACGCCCAGCAGCGTGGCGACCAGCCAGGTCCTGGCCAGCTTCGTCACCAGCACGGCGAACAGCCCACCGGCGAAGATCGAGATCGCCAGGTGCACCACCCAGCCGAGCGCCTGCGAGGTCGAGTCCGAACTCAGCAGCTGGCCGATCATCACGATCAGCATGTCGGAGCCGGTCGCCATGATGACGCCGAAGATGATCCCGCCGACCAGCCCACCGATCACCCCGGCCCCGACCTGTCCGACCAGCGCCGACCGGGTCGTCGCCGCACCTGCGGTAGTCATCCGATATCTCCCTTCCTGCCCAGTTTGGTGACCCGTCGCAGGAAACCTACGGCCGCCGGCCATCGCGCTTCGGTGACCTGGGTTACACAAATCCACCCGGAGCTTCCCGGGCCGCCGGCCGGCGCGTCGGTGACCCCGGTTACGGACCGCCCATCCGCGGCAGGCGACCATGGCGGGCATGACCGTTCCCGAGACCGCCGCTACCCCCACCGCCGGCACCCCGGACAAGCACGACCGGGACGAGGTGTTCGTGGAGTTCACCCGGTCGATCTGCCCGGTCTGCAAGGCCGTGGTCGACGCGCAGGTGAACCTCCGCGAGGGCAAGGTGTACCTGCGCAAGCGGTGCCGCGAGCACGGCTGGTTCGAGGCGCTGGTGTACGGCGACGCGCAGATGTACCTGGACTCGGCCCGGTTCAACAAGCCGGGCACGATCCCGCTGACCTTCCAGACCGAGGTGGTCGACGGCTGCCCGTCCGACTGCGGGCTGTGTCCGGAGCATAAGCAGCACGCCTGCCTGGGGATCATCGAGGTGAACACCGGCTGCAACCTGGACTGTCCGATCTGCTTCGCCGACTCCGGGCACCAGCCCGACGGCTACTCGATCACGCGCGACCAGTGCGCGGCGATGCTGGATGCGTTCGTGGCAAGCGAGGGCGAGGCGGAGGTGGTGATGTTCTCCGGCTGCGAGCCCACCATCCACAAACAGATCCTGGAGTTCGTCGACCTGGCGCAGGCCCGGCCGATCCGGGCGGTCAACCTGAACACCAACGGGATCCGGCTGGCCTCCGACCGGGACTTCGTGGCCGCGCTCGGCCAGCGCAACCGGGTACCGGGCCGGTCGGTCAACATCTACCTGCAGTTCGACGGGTTGCAGGAACCGACCCATCGGGAGATCCGCGGCCGGGACCTGCGCGAGGTCAAGCGGCGGGCGCTGGACAACTGCGCGCAGGCCGGATTGACCGTCACGCTGGTGGCCGCGGTCGAGCGCGGCCTCAACGACCACGAGCTCGGCGACATCATCGAGTACGGGCTCGCGCACTCGGCGGTGCGGTCGGTGGTGTTCCAGCCGGTCACCCACTCCGGCCGGCACCTGGAGTTCGACCCGCTGAGGCGGCTGACCAACCCGGACATCATCCATGGCATCGCCGCCCAACGACCCGGCTGGTTCCAGGCATCCGACTTCTTCCCGGTGCCGTGCTGCTTCCCCACCTGCCGATCGGTCACCTACCTGCTGACCCAGGGCACCCCGGGCGAGCTCGGGTTCGGGGTGGTGCCGATCCCCCGCCTGCTCAACGTGGAGGACCACCTGGACTACGTGTCCAACCGGGTGATCCCCGACGAGACGATCCGCCATGCGTTGGAGAAGCTGTGGTCGGCCTCGGCGTTCATGGGCACCGACACCACCGAGCAGCAGCTCCGGGCAGCCGCGCAGGCGCTGGACTGCGCCGACGCCTGCGGGGTCAACCTGCCCGAGGCCATCGCCGACCTGTCCGACCGCGCGTTCATGATCGTCGTCCAGGACTTCCTGGACCCGTACACCCTCAACGTCAAGCAGCTCATGAAATGCTGTGTGGAGGAGATCACCCCGGACGGGCGGCTGATCCCGTTCTGCGCCTACAACAGTGTCGGCTACCGCGAACAGGTCCGCGCGCAGCAATCCGGCGTGCCGGTCGCCGACGTGGTCCCCAACGCCACCGACCTACAGCCGATCCTGGCCCACTCGCCGTACGGGTCGAAAATCGCCCGCGGCAACGGCCGGAGCCAGCCATGACCACCACCCCCGAGACCACCCCCGAGGAGGTCAAGGCGTGCTGCGCCACCGCGTACTCCTCCGACCTGGTCGCGCTGCTGCTCGGCCAGGCGTACCACCCCGGCGGGCTGGCGCTGACCCGCCGGCTGGCCGACCAGCTCACGCTGCGTCCCGGCCAGCAGGTGCTGGACGTGGCCAGCGGCCGCGGCACCACCGCCCGGCTGCTCGCCGCCGAGTACGGAGTGGACGTGACCGGCATCGACCTGTCGGCGGCCAACGTGGCCATCGCCACCGCCGAGGCAGGCGACCTTGCCGGCGTGCGGTTCCAGGTCGGTGACGCCGAACAGCTACCCGTACCCGACGCCGGCTTCGACGCGGTGGTCTGCGAGTGCGCGTGGTGCACATTCCCCGACAAGCCGACCGCCGCCGCCGAGTTCGCCCGGGTGCTGCGCCCTGGCGGGCGGCTCGGCGTCACCGACGTCACCGCGCAACCCGACCGGCTCCCACCGGAACTGGCATCGCTGGCCGCTCGGGTGGCCTGCATCGCCGACGCCCGCCCGACCGCCGGCTATGTCGCGCTGCTGGCCGGCGCCGGGCTGCGGGTGCGGGGGGAGACCGAGCGCCACGACGACGCCATGACCCGCATGATCGACCAGATCGAGGCGAGGCTGAAGCTGGTCGCGATCACCTCGCCGCAGCGGGCCGCCGCGCTCGGGCTCGACCTCGACCGCGCCAGCGAGATCCTGGGCGCCGCCCGTACCGCGGTGGCCAACGGCGTCCTCGGCTACACCCTCATCATCGCCGACAAGGCCGCCCACTGAACGCTGGCAGCCCGCCCAGCGGCTACTCGCGCTCCGCCGGACGGGCGCTCCGGCCACCGATCTCCATCACCAGCTGGGCCGCGGCCAGCTGCACCGCGTACGACCAAGTCGGATAGGCGTGGGTGGCGGCCGCCAGCCGGCCGGCGAACATCCGCGTGGCCATAGCCAGCGCCGGCTCGTGGATCATCTCCCCGGCGCGGTCGGCCACGATCGTGGCGCCGACGATCCGGCCGCCGCCGAGGTTGCCCAACAGCCGCCGCGGGCCGGCGATCAGCTTGACGAACCCGTCGGTGCGGTCGGCCGCCACCGCCCGGTCTACTTCGGATAGCGGCAGGTACGCCACCCGGGCGCCCGACATCCGATCGGCGGCCTGCGCCTCGGTCAGCCCCACCCGGCCCACCTCCGGGTCGGTGAACGTCACCCACGGCGTGGCGTGCGGCCGGTACCGGCGCGGCCACAGCCGCCGGCCGCCGAGCAGGTTGCCGACCGCCACCCTTCCCATCTCGTACGCGGCATGGGTCAGCTGCAGCCGCCCGGTCACGTCCCCGACCGTGCACACCCCCTTGGCGGTGGTCCGCAGGAACTCGTCGGTGCTCACGTTCCCCTGATCGTCGGTGGCCACCCCGGCGGCGGGCAGGTCCAGGTCGTCGGTGGCCGGGGTGCGGCCGACCGCCACCAGCAGCCGGTCGGTGGCGATCTGCTCGCCGCCGGCCAGCGCCAGCCGCCCATCCGGGTCGACCTTCTCCACACTCGCCCCGGTGCGCACCTCCACTCCATCGCGCACCAGCACGCGGGCCACCGTCCAGGACGCCTGCGGCTCCTCGCGCGGCAGCAACCGATCGGCCGCCTCCACCAGCGTGACCCGGCTACCCAGCCGGGCGAACGCCTGCGCCAGCTCGCAGCCGATCGGCCCGCCGCCGAGCACCGCCAGCGAGGCCGGCAGCTCCGCCAGGTCGAAGACCGTCTCGTTGGTCAGGTACCCGGCGGTAGCCAGGCCGGGGATCGGCGGCACCGCTGGGCGGGAGCCCGTCGCTAGCACGATCGCGCCGGCCTGCACCCGGTGACCGTCGACCAGCACCTGGCTGGCCGACAGCAGGCGGGCTCGTCCAAGCATCACCTCGATTCCCTCGCCACGCAGCGTCTCGGCGGACTCGGTCGCCGCCACCCTGGCCACCACGTCCCGCACCCGTTGGGCGGCCGCGGGGTACGCAAGCCTCTGCCCGGCGGCCTCGATCAACGTCTTGGACGGCACACACCCGTAGAACGTGCAGTCGCCACCCGGCGGGCCGTCGGAGACCAGCAGCACCCGCGCCCTCGCGCGCGCCGCCGCCCGGGCCGCACCCAGCCCGGCCGCCCCACCACCGATCACCACCAGGTCATACCCCATCGCGGTCCCCGCCCCCGTCGACCACCTCGACATCGGGCGCGAACGCCACCCGGCCTTTGATCCGCCGCGCCAGCGGGCTCGTACGCCGATAGCACCACGCCCCGTCCGGACGGAACAACCCGCCCGCCACGATCGTGTAGTAGCTGGCCAGCCCCTTCCACCAGCACAGCGAGCGCGACCGGCTCGCCGTGAAGAACTCCCAGCGCAGCGACTCCGGCGGGAAATACTGGTTACCCTCCACCACCACAGTGTCAGCACTCTCCGCCACCACCGTGCCGTTCCACACCGCCCGTACCGTCATAACCTCGACGCTACGAGCCCCGCTGCCTTCCGAAACGTGACCACGCCTACGCTACCGACGAGTAACCGATCGTCTTGCCCTGACAGTGAGAATGACGCCGGCACCAGGCAAGCACCAACCCGGCACTACGGTCCGGAACGGAGCATTATGGTCGCCGGAAGCCGTCGCGGCAAGTCATGGCGCGAGCAGCAGCCACTACGATCTGTGGGCCTTCGATCACGGGCTAGGCTCGTATGCTGGTGCTGGGTGCGCTCGGCCCACCCCTACGCCGGCCGTACCCCGCTGGGGAACCAGCTCAGCTGCCGCCGTAGACACCGCGGGACCGCAGGACTCGACACACCCCACCCCCGCCAGCGCCAATCTGAGGACCGAACCTGCGCCGGGCCAAGCACGAACATCGAGGTCACGGTCCAGGAAAGAGCAGCTCAAGGGTGCCGTTTCCGGTCACGCCGGGCGCAGGTGCGTCTCTGCCCCGGGGGCACGTCAAAGATCTGCAACAGCGGACCGTGATCGGTCGACAGCTTACGGTCGAGGGAACATTCGACTTGCCCGCATAGATCCACAGCGGATGGACGTCGGGTGTGGACCAGCGGCTGGGTTGGTTGCCGGCGGGGCCCCGTAGCTGGCCGCCTGTGATCTCCTGTACGGTGGCTCGCCTGCGATGGTCGGCGACGCCCCTGCCTGGGGTGCGGCCGACTCGGGCATCGGCATGGGGCGCCATGGGTCCCGGACGGTCGTCGCCTTGGATCCGCATAGCGGACGTTAGATGCCGATCTGGCCGGGGCCGACGGTGACTCGTAGCCAGGTGATGAACGCGTTCCAGGCGCCAGTGGCCAGGGCAAGGCCGACCGCGATCAGTAGCAGCCCGCCCAGGCGGGTGACCCAGGCGCCGTGGCGGCGCAGGAACGCGGCCAGCCGCAGCAGCCGGGTCAGCCCGAACGCGAATGCGATGAACGGCAGGCCCATGCCCAGCGAGTAGGCGGCGGCCAGCAGGGTGCCGCGGCCGGCGGAGCCCTGTACGGCGGCCAGGCCGAGCACGGCGGTTAGGGTCAATACCGGTAACTTAAGGGCATACCGGTCGTTGATTGTGGTGTGCCGCGTGCTGGTCAGGTCAAGTCGGGTGAGCGTTTGTCGGATCGCATCGCGATCGGGGTGTTGACGGCGGCGTTTCCGCCCTCGCTTGTA
>WHTQ01000043.1 GCA_009377645.1 Micromonosporaceae bacterium
CCGCTGCGCCGGCTGCTGATGGACGAGCCGCGCGGGCACGCGGCGATGTCCGGCGCGATCCTGCAGCCGCCGACCCGGCCGGACGCCGACGCCGGGGTGCTGTTCATCGAGGTCTCCGGGTTCCTGCCGATGTGCGGGCACGGCACGATCGGGGTCGCCACCGTGCTGGTGGAGACCGGCATGATCCCGGCCGTCCCGCCGGTCACCACGGTCCGGCTGGACACACCGGCCGGGCTGGTGGTCGCCGAGGTGGCGGTACGCGCGGACGGGGCGGCCACCGGGGTGACGATCCGGAACGTGCCGGCGTTCCCGGTGACCCGGGACGCGACCGTGCAGGTGCCCGGGTTCGGACCGGTGCGCTACGACCTCGCGTACGGCGGGAACTTCTACGCGATCGTGGAGCTGGCCGAGCTCGGGCTGCCGTTCGACCGGGCCGCCGGGCCGCGGCTGCTTGAGGCCGGGCTGGCGATCATGGCGGCGGTGGACGAGGCCGGCCCGCCGGTGCACCCGGAGGACCCGGGCACCGCCGGCTGCCACGGGGTGTACCTGGCCGCGCCCGGGTCGGACGCCCGGCACTCCCGGCACGCGATGGTGATCCATCCCGGCTGGTTCGACCGGTCGCCGTGCGGCACCGGCACCTCGGCCCGGATGGCGCAGCTGTGGGGCCGGGGGGAACTGGGGTTGGACACCGACTTCCGCAACGAGTCGTTCATCGGCACCCGGTTCACCGGCCGGCTGGTGGCGGAGACCACTGTGGCCGGACGGCCGGCGGTGGCGCCGGAGGTGACCGGCCGGGCCTGGCTGACCGGCACCGCGCAGTACCTGCTCGACCCGGAGGACCCGTTCCCGGCGGGCTTCCAGCTGTGAGCGACGTCCTCGTGGTCGGGGCCGGGATCGTCGGCGCCGCCTGCGCGTACTACCTGTCCCGGGCCGGCGTCCGGGTGACTGTGCTGGACGCCGGGCCGATCGCCGGCGGCACCAGCTCCTCCGGCGAGGGCAACCTGCTGGTCTCGGACAAGCCGCCCGGCCCGGAGCTGGACCTGGCGCTGCGCTCCGCCCGGCGGTGGGAGGAGATCGCCGAGGATCTCGGGGCGGACCCGATCGAGTACGAGCGCAAGGGCGGGCTGATGGTGGCCGGCACGGCGGCCGAACAGGAGCGGGTCGCGGCGCTGGCGGCCGGGCAGCGGGCCGTCGGGGTGGCGGTCACCGAGCTGGCCGGTGACCGGCTGGCGGACTACGAGCCGCGGCTGGTCGGCGGGCTGGCCGGGGGCGCCTACTACCCGCAGGACGCGCAGGTGCAGCCGATGCTCGCCACCGCGCACCTGCTGCGCGGGCTGGACGTGCGCTGCGGCACCCGGGTGGAGGCGATCGAGACCGGCCCGGGCGGGGCGGTCATCGGGGTCCGGGCGGCCGGCGCCACCCGGCTCCGAGCGGACGCGGTGGTGAACGCCACCGGGGTGGCCGGCGGGGAGCTGGCCGCGACCGCCGGCACCCGGCTGCCGATCGCGCCCCGGCGCGGGTTCATCCTGGTCACCGCGCCGGTCGCGGGTTCGCCGATCCGGCACAAGGTCTACGCGGCGGGGTACTTGGGCGGGGTGGCGAGCGACGACGCCGGGTTGCAGAGCTCGCTGGTGGTGGAGGGTACGAAGGCCGGGACGGTGCTGATCGGGTCCAGCCGGGAACGGGTCGGCTTCGATCCCGCGTACCCGCTGCCGGTGCTACGCCGGATCGCCGCCCAGGCGGTGGCGCTGTTCCCGTTCCTGGCCGCGGTGCCGGTGCTGCGCGCCTACCGCGGGTTCCGCCCCTACACCCCGGACCACCTGCCGGTGATCGGGCCGGACCCACGGGTGCCCGGGCTGTGGCACGCCTGCGGCCACGAGGGCGCCGGGATCGGCCTGGCACCGGCCACCGGCGCACTGATCGCGGACCTGGTCACCGGCGCCGACCCGGGATTCGACCCGGCCCCGTTCTCCCTCGCCCGCTTCACCTGAGGATGCTACCGGCCAGATCGTGTGGGCATTGCCCATCGAGCCTAGGTGTGACAATATGGGATGGTTCGACGGAGGTAGTCGCGATGACTCTGACTGAGGAGATCATGACCAGGCTGGAAGTCGTCGGCGAGAGCGAGGCAGACGCCCGGGGACGGGTAGCGCTGGGCCGCGCCGGGGCTCGGCCGGGTCGCCGCTACCAGGTGCGCTCCGATGACGACGGCGTGATCGTGCTGGTGCCGGTGGTGTCCATCCCGGAGCGGGAGATGCTGGTCTGGGAGGACCCGCAACTGGCTGCTCAGGTGCGCGGCGCGGTGGCGGATGCCGAGGCCGGCCAGGCGGTGGACCTGGGCGACTTCACACAGTACGCAGCCGACGAGGACTGAGCGCCGGTGGCGTACCAGCTCCGGTTCGCCCCGGCAGCCGCGGACGCGCTGGCGAGGCTGGAGAAGCGAGGCCCGGCCGCCAAGCTGAAGAAGGTCCGCAAGGCACTCGGACTGCTACAGACCGACCCGATGTATCCGGGGCTGCACTCGCACCGGTACCACCTGTTCCCCGGGTTGGAGAAGGACAAGGTCTGGGACTCCTACGTCGAGAACCGCACTCCTGGAGCGTGGCGGATCTACTGGATGTACGGGCCGGACGAGGTGCGCGATGGCGTCGAGGTCAGCGTGATCACGGTGCTGGTGATCGGGCCGCACCTGTAGCTTCCACCGGCGGGCTACCGTCGACGGGTGAGCTGGACCCACCTGCCAGGAGCGCCGACGTTCTCGATCCGGTTCGACGGCGAGCCGGTGACCGCGGTGCCTGGGCAGACCGTGGCGGCGGCGCTGTGGGCGGCTGGGGTCCGGTCCTGGCGGGCCACCCGCGGCGCCGGGGCGCCCCGCGGGCTGTTCTGCGGGATCGGCGCCTGCTTCGACTGCCTGGTGACCGTCGACGGGGTGCCGGACCAGCGGGCCTGCCTGGTGCCGGCCCGCCCCGACCAGCAGGTCACCAGCCGGTGAACCACGACGTAGCCGTGGTGGGGGCCGGGCCGGCCGGGCTGGCCACCGCGGTTACCGCCGCCCGGGCCGGGTGCCGGGTGGCGCTGCTGGACTCGGCGCCGCGGCTCGGTGGGCAGTTCTGGCGGCACGGCGCGTCGGAGTCGTCCGGGCGGGAACACCAGGCCTGGTCGGTGTTCGCGGCGCTGCGGGCGGACCTGCTCGACTCCGAGGTGGACTACACCGCGGCCGCGGCGGTCTGGTTCGTGGAGTCCACCCCGGACGGCTTCCGGCTGCAGGTGACCGGGCACCCGCCGGTGCGGGCGCGGCGGCTGGTGGTCGCCACCGGTGCGTACGACCGGGCGCTGCCGTTTCCCGGCTGGGACCTGCCTGGGGTGGTCACCCCGGGAGCGGCCCAGGCGCTGCTGAAGGGCTCCGGCGTGGCGGTCGGCGCCCGGGTGGTCGTGGCCGGGGCGGGCCCGTTCCTGCTGCCGGTGGCGACCGGCCTGCTGGCTGCCGGGGCACGGGTAGCCGGGGTGTACGAGGCCGGGGAACCGCTCCGGTACGCGCGCCGCCCCGGCGCGATCGCGCTCGGGAAGCTGGCCGAGGCGGCCAGGTACGCGGCGACCCTGGCCCGGCACCGGGTGCCGTACCGGACCGGGCACGCGGTGGTGGCCGCCCACGGCGAGTCCGCTGTGTCCAGCGTGGAGGTGGGGCGGCTGGACCGGCACGGCGCAGTGGTGTCCGGGTCCCGGCGCAGCATCGGGTGCGACGCGGTGACGGTCGGTTACGGGTTCACGCCGCAGCTGGAGCTGCCGCTGGCGCTTGGCTGCGGCACCTGGCTGGACGTGGACGGCAGCCTGGTGCTGGAGGTGGACGTGGCCGGCCGGACCACGGTGCCGGGGGTGTACGCGGCCGGCGAGGTCACCGGGGTCGGCGGTGCCGACCTGGCGCTGACCGAGGGCCGGCTGGTCGGGGCGGTGGTGGCGCTCGCGTCCGGCCGCCGCTCGCCGTACCCGGACTCGGTGCTGACCCGGATGCTCGACCGGCGGGCCAGCCAGCGCCGGTTCGCGCGGCTGATGCACGAGGTGCACGCTCCGCCGGCCGGCTGGCCGTCCTGGTTGGACGACTCGACCCTGGTGTGCCGGTGCGAGGAGGTGCCACTGGCCCGGGTCCGGGCGGCGGTGACCGACCTGGGCGCCACCGACGCCCGTACCGTGCGCGGGTTGTGCCGTACCGGGATGGGCTGGTGCCAGGGTCGCACCTGCGGGTACGCGACGGCGGCGCTGACCGCCCGGCTGGGCGGCCGGGCGCTGACCGCCGCCGACCTGGTGGCGTACGCCCGCCGCCCGATCGCCCAGCCGGTGCCGCTGGCCGAGCTCGCCGGCCCCGCGGACCAGTCGGGCGGGAAACGCTACAGACCGGCGTAGGAGTGCAGACCCTCGAAGAGCAGGTTCACCCCGAACAGGTTCATCAGCATCGTGACCCAGCCGGCCACCGCCAGCCAGGCGGCGGTGGTGCGCTTCACGCTCGGGGTGGCCCGGGCGTGCAGGTACGCCGCGTACACCACCCAGGAGATGAACGCCCACACCTCCTTCGGGTCCCAGCCCCAGTACCGGCCCCACGCCGCCTCGGCCCAGATCGGCCCGGCGATCAGCGCCGCGAAGGTCCAGATCGGGAACCCGAACGCGTGCAGCCGGAAGCTGAGCCGCTCCAGGGTCTCGGCGCCCGGCAGCCGGGGCGCCAGCGTGTACGGGAAGCCGCGCTTGCCCCGCTCGTCGTACCCGGTCTTGATCAGGTACATCGCGGCGGCGACGAAGCCGACCAGGAAGATGCCGGAGGACAGGGCCGCCGCCGCGACGTGGATGACCAGCCAGTACGAGTTCAGCGCCGCCACCAGCGGACCGACCGGTACGTAGAGCCACAGCCCGGCGATGCCGAGCAGCACCACGTTCGCGAGCGCCACGTACAGGCCCAGGTGCCGGGTCGCCGGCCAGCGCCGGAGCACGAACAGCCAGGCCACCGAGCCGACCAGGCTGGCCGAGAGCACGAACTCGTACATGTTGCCCCACGGCACCCGCTCGGCCGCCAGCCCGCGGGTCAGCACCGCGACCGCGTGCGCCGCCACCCCGACCACCAGCATCGCCACCGCGCCCCGCCCGATCAGCGCGGCCCGCCCGCCGCCGGGCTGCGGGGGGGACCCCGGCTCAGGATCAGCCCCCGGCAGGGGACCCCCACTGGGGACCAGGGCGGCGGCGCGGGCCACCGCCCCCCGGGTGCCGAACGCGTACTCGGCGGCGTGGCCGATCATCGCGACCAGGTACGCGAGGACGGCGACCACCACGAAGGTGTCGGACAGGCCGGCCATGTCAGGTGCTCCTTCCAGCGGGCTGCAGCTCAGAGTCGGGGATCGGGGTCAGGGGAAGGGCGGCGAGCAGGTGGGAGAACTCGGTGGCGAAGCCGGAGTAGTCGGAGCGGGGCAGGCCAGCGGCCTCGACCAGGCTGTGGCCGGGGGTGGCCGGGTCGGCGGTGACCCGGAACCAGACCCGGCGGCGGCGCCCGACCAGCGAACCTACCAGCCCGGCCAGCAACAGCCCGATCCCGACCAGCGCCACCGGCTGGCCCGGGTCGTGCCGGACCGAGATGGTGACCCACCGCTGCGTGCCGACGAACTCCACAGTGGTCTCGTCGGCCAGGGTCATGGTCTCGCCCGGGGCGAGGAACACCGCCTCGCCCACCGGCGCCAGCTCGCCCGAGTCGAGCTGGGCCTGGTTCAGCTCCAGCACCGACTGCGGGGTGCCGCTGTCGATCCCGAGGTCGCCGCGGAACGCCTGCAGGAACAGCGTCGGAGCCCGCTCCTCCGGGTGCACCGACCCGACCAGCGGGCCCTCGGCCGGGGCGGTCGGCAGGTACAGGCCCTGGAACGCGACCTGCAGCGACGGGTCGCGTTCGCCGCCGCCGGCCGGGTCCACGTTGGCGTCCGGAAAGGTAGCCACGCCTTGGGCGGTGCCCTGCGGGTCGGACGGGAGGAACGGGGTGGTGCTGGTCTGGGTCTCGCCGAACCGGTCGGTGTAGCGCAGCACCGGCGCGTACCCGTTCCCCAGCAGGTAGACGCTGGCCCCGTCCAGCCGCAGCGGCGAGTTGACCGTGAACTCGACCGGTCGCGGGTCGCCGCCGCCCTCGGACACCTCGCCGTGGGCCAGGAACGCGGTCGGCTGCCCGCCTTCAGTGAACTCGGCGTCGAAGTCGGTCAGCGTGAAGCAGAACGGCGGCAACGAGCCGGCGCCGGCCCGGGTGCCCAGCCCGAACTCGTCGTACTGCTGCAGCACGTTGCAGAACCGGTGGTCCGGCCCGGCCACCACCAGGGTGTTGCCGTGCCAGCCGAGGGTCGCCCCGAGCGCCACCCCGACCAGCACCGCCAGCATCGCGAAGTGCATCAGCAGGTTGCCGGTCTCCTTCAGGTAGCCCTTCTCGGCGCTGACCGTCACCGGCCCGGCGTCCGCTCCCCGTACCACCGCCCGCCAGCGGCGGGAGCGCAGGCCGGCCCGCAGCGCCTCGGCGGCGGCCGCCGGCGGGGCGGAATAGGCGAGCTGGTCGGCGTGCTGCGGCAGCCGGGACAGCCGTCGCGGCGCGTCCACCGGCGCCCTCCGCAGTGACCGCAGGTGGTCCCGCAGCCGGGGCACCACGCACCCCACCAGCGACACGAACAGCAGCAGGTAGATCGCCGAGAACCAGGGCGAGCCGTAGACGTCGAAGCCGCCCAGCCGGTCCAGCACCGGCGCCAGGTCCGGGCGCTCCACGAAGTAGGCGTTGACCTCCTCGATGCTCACCGAACGCTGCGGCAGCACCGAGCCGGGGATCGCGGCCAGCGCCAGCAGGAACAGCAGCATCAGGGCGGTCCGCATGCTGGTGAGCTGGCGCCAGCCGTTGCGGGCCGAGGCGGCCAGCCTGATGAGCATCAGAGGCTCACCTCCCCGACCCCGACCGTGCCGCGCAGCCAGAACACCAGGTCCCCCCAGACCCCGGTCAGCAGCGCCACCCCGACCACGGCCAGCAGTGCCGCCCCGGCCCGGGTCACCCAGACCGGGTGCCGCCGGATCACCGCCACCGCACCGACGAACCACCGCAGGCCGAGCCCGAAGGCCAGGAACGGCAGCCCGAGACCGAGCGTGTAACCGGCCGCGAGCACCGCCGCCCGGCCCGGCTGCCCGGCCACCATCCCGAGCGCCAGCACGGCCCCGATGGTCGGCCCGATGCAGGGCGTCCAGGACAGCGCGAAGACCGCCCCGAACACCGGCGCGCCGGCCATCCCGGCCGCCGGCAGCCGCCGTACCCGCACCTCCCGCTGCAGGCCGGGGACCAACCCGAGTAGGGCGAGCGCGAACCCCAGCATCAGTACGCCGCCGGCGATCTCCAGTGCCCGCTGGTGCTCCTGGAACACCCGCCCGGCCGAGGCGGCGACCACTCCGATCGTGATGAACACCGCCCCGAAACCGGCCACGAACAGCAGGCTCCCGGCCAGCACCCGCCCCCGCTGCCGGCGGTCCCCGTCCAGGTCCGCCCCGGACAGGCCGGTGACGTAGGCCAGGTAACCGGGCACCAGCGGCAGGATGCACGGGGACAGGAAGCTGACCAGGCCGGCGACCACCGCAACCGCGACGCCGAGCAGCAGCGGTCCGGAGGTGACGATGCCGGCGAAGGTCTCACCCATCCGGCGGCGCCCCCTCAGATGCAACGCGCCGGACCGCCTGCTCCAGCTCGATCGGCCCGACCTGCCGGTAGACCGCCACCGCCACGTCCCCGGCCCGGTCGATCACCAGCGTGGCGGGCGGCCCGACCGGGGCCGGCGGGTCGGTGAACCCGAGCCCGGTCTCGAACGCCGGGTCGAAAATGCTCGGGTAGCTGACCCGGCCGGCCATGAACCGGATCGCCTTGTCCCGCTCGTCCTCGATGTCCAGCCCGACGAAGCTGACCCCGAGCTCCTTCGTCTCTTGGTAGACCTGCTCCAGGTCGTCGGTCTCGGCCCGGCACGGCCCGCACCAGGAGGCCCACACGTTCAGCACGACCACCTCCCCGCGCAGGTCGGCCAGGTCCAGGGCGCCGCCGTCGAGCAGCTCCCCACTGATCGGCGGGGCGGCCGGCCGCTCCCCGGCCGGATACTCCCGCAGGATCAGCGTCGCCGGATCGTCACCACTGTCCCATGTGACCACCGCCACCGCCGCACCGGCCGCCACCAGTACGGTGGCGACTGCCGCCACCAGCACCCAGACCCGCCTCCGCAGCCGCACGGCTACGCCCCCCGAGCCGTTCCGGCGCCGGGCGAGCGGGCGGCCAGGTGCCCGGCCGGCTCCGCGTACTCGATCCGTTCCAGCCCGTCCTCGTCGAAGTGGAACGAGGTGAGGCTGGCCAGCCCGCACTGCCGCCGCCGCGGGTCATGCCACAGCCGTCGGCCCTCGAAATCCAGCCGCAGCGTCCAGATCGGAAGCTGGTGGGACACGCAGACCGCCTCGTGCCCGGCGGCGGCATCCCGGGCGGCCAGCAGCGCCTCACCCATCCGGGTGGCGATCTCCCGATACGGCTCCCCCCAGGAGGGGCGGAACGGGTTGCGCAGCGCCCACCACGCTCGCGGGTGGCGCAGCACCCCGTCGCCGACTCCGAACCGCTGGCCCTCGAAGATGTTGTCCGCCTCCACCAGCCGCGGGTCGGTGGTGACCGGCAGCCGGAACCGGTCCGCGAACGGCTCGGCGGTCTGCTGCGCCCGGATCAGCGGGCTGGCGGCCAGGTGGGTGATGTCCCGTCCGGCGAGCGACTCGGCGGCGGCGATCGACATCCGGCGTCCCAGCTCGGTGAGCCGGTAGCCGGGCAGCCGCCCGTACAGGATCCGCTCCGGGTTGTGCACCTCCCCGTGCCGGAGCAGGTGGACGATCGTGCGCATCACAGCGCCCCGGCCGCGGCGGCGGCGGCCGCTGGCGCCGCAGCCTCGATCTGCGCCAGCGCCGGGCCGTCCAGGGCGGTGGAGACGAACCAGGCCTCGTACGCGCTGGGGGGCAGGTAGACCCCGTGCGCCAGCATGGCGTGGAAGTACGCGGCGAACGCGGCCACGTGCTGGGTCTGCGCGGCGGCGTAGTCCGGCACGTCGGCGCCGGTGAAGAAGATGGAGAACAGGTTCCCGGCGGTGGACAGCCGGTGCGGCACCCCGGCCGCCGCCAGCGCCTCGGTGACCACCCTCCGGACGGTGGCGGCGGTCTCGTCCAGCCGCCGGTAGGCCGCGGCGTCGGCCAGCCGCAGGGTGGCCAGGCCGGCCGCGCAGGCCAGCGGGTTCCCGGACAGGGTGCCGGCCTGGTAGACCGGTCCGGTCGGGGCAAGCTGGTCCATCAGGTCGGCGCGCCCGCCGAACCCGGCCGCCGGCAGCCCGCCGCCCATCACCTTGCCGAACGTCCACAGGTCGGCGTCGACCGGCTCCAGCCCGTGCCAGCCGGCCGCCGAGACCCGGAACCCGGTCAGCACCTCGTCAACGACCAGCAGCGCACCGTAGGCGTGGGCGACCCGGGCCAGCCCGGCGTTGAACCCGTCCCGGGGTGCGATAACCCCCATGTTGGCGGCCGCCGCCTCGGTGACGATCGCCGCGATCTGGTCGCCCTCGACCGCGAACGCCGTCTCGACCGCGGCGAGATCGTTGTAGGGCAGCACGATCGTGTCACCGGCGGCCGCCCCGGTCACCCCCGGCGAGCCCGGCAGGCCCAGCGTGGCGACCCCGGAGCCGGCCCCGGCCAGCAGCGCGTCGACGTGCCCGTGGTAGCAGCCGGCGAACTTCACCAGCTTGGTACGCCCGGTGGCGGCCCGGGCGAGCCGGATCGCCGACATCGTCGCCTCGGTGCCGGAGCTGACCAGCCGGACCCGCTCCGCCGGGGTGCGGGCGACGATCTCGGCCGCCAGCTCGGCCTCGGCGGCGGTCGGGGCGCCGAAGCTGGTGCCGTCGGCGGCGGCTGCCTGGACCGCCGCCACCACCTCCGGGTGGGCGTGGCCGTGGATCAATGGCCCCCAGGAGCAGACCAGATCGACGTATCGCCGGCCGTCCGCGTCGAACAGGTAGGGCCCATGGCCGCGGACCATGAACCTGGGTGTGCCGCCGACCGCCCGGAACGCCCGCACCGGGGAGTTGACCCCGCCCGGGATCAGCGCCCGGGCGCGTTCGAACAGATCGGCGGAGGCGGGCGCGTCGGCGGGGTAGGGGCCAGGGCCGGCCGCCGGCAGGGTGCTCACGACCGGGCCATTCTGTCAGCGCCGCCCGCTGGTGCCTGCACCGGGTGGTGGTGGATAGCCATCCGCCGTGGGCAGGGTGGCGAGCCGGTTGTGCCAGCCTGGCGCGACCTCGCCGCCCCGGCAGGTCGTTGCAAAAGGTACGCTGGCGGGCGTGGAACGCCCCGAGCTAGTGATCTCAGTGCATAGGACGCCGAGCGAGGCGGTCGTCAGCCTCGCCGGAGAGATCGACATGCTTACCGCTACTCGGCTTTCCAACACGGTCAACGACATCCTCGGCGATCCGCCGCCGCGGATCGTGCTCGACCTGAGGGGCGTCACGTTCTGCGACTCGCAGGGCCTGGGCACCCTGGTGGTGCTCAGCCGGAAGGCCAGCACCGCGCAGAGTGTGCTGGTGCTCACCAACGTCGGTGACTTCCTGCTGCGGGTGCTCGACATCACCGGCCTGCGCTCGGCGCTGATGATCCGCAACGAGCCCGCCCCCCGCTGACCTGCCCCGGCCCGGCAAACCGCTGTGGCTAGCCTGCGCTCCGTGGGCTGCCTCGGGTAGGTGTGTGGAGGCGCTGCCACTCTGCTCGCATGAACGGAGCAGCCGCTGGGCGCGCACGAGGGTGTCCAGGCCTGCTGGCGCAGATGGAGCAGAGTGGCAGCGTCTCGAGCGACTACCTCGCCCGGCCGGAGACTTCCCACAGGTTATCCACAGCGGGCACGTTATCCACAGGTGTCCCGGACGAGGGTTGCGCGCATCCGGTCAGGGGCCGACACTCGCCGCCATGAGTGAGCTGGCCGCCGAGCCGCCCGAGCCGCCCGAGCCGCCGGGGGCGCTGGACGGGCCCAGGGCGCTGGACCTGCCCGGGGCGCTGCGAGCGCTGCGCCGGCGGGCCGATGTCAGCCAGCGGGAGCTAGCCGGGCGCAGCGGGGTTCCGGTGTCGACCGTGGGACGGATCGAGGCCGGCACCTCTCCCGATCCGCGGCTGCGGACGGTGGAACGGCTGGCGCGCGCGGCCGGAGCGAGGCTGGCCATCGTGGACATCGACGGCGCCGAGCCGACCGGGCTGGCGACCGACCGGTGGCGGGACAAGGCGGAGCGGCGGTTCCCGGCTCACCTCGACCCGAGTCCGCAGAACCGGTGGCGGCGCGGCGCCGCGGAGGACGTGATCAGCTTCTACCGCAACCGGTGGCTGCGGGACGTGTCCCGGCGGGACCGGTCGGGCGAGCGCAGCTGGGACCTGTTCACCGAGATCCGCCGGCTCGGCCCGGGCGACCGACCGGTGCTGGCCGGGCTGTGCGCCGACGCGGGGGAGCTCGGCTTCACCCGCCGGCCGGTGCCCAGCGGGCGGCCGCCGGACGACCAGGAGGCGCTGCGCTACCTGCGGGACCCGTCGGTGCGGCACTGGATCGCCGAGCCTAGACCTCCGAAGCCGGGCGGCCGGGTGTTCGGGCACCTGATCGCCCGTCTGCACCGGAGCTATGCCGGACCGCCGGCCATGGTGGTCACCGAGTTCGGGCTCCGGCCCGAACACCGAGCCGGGCCGCTCGGGCCGATGCTGGTGGCGGCGCTGTGCGACGAGGCGGACCGGTGCGGCGTCGGCGAGCTCGTGGTGCTCACCCGTGATCGGGGGGCCGCGCACTACCTGCGCGGGCTCGGGTTCGCCCGCCGGCCGCGGCGACTGGTCCTGCTGCGAGCGCCGGACTGAGGCCGGACGGCTCAGTCCAGCCGGGCCTGCTCCAGCAGCTCGATCGCCCGGCCGACGTCCCGCACCCCGTCGGTGCCGCGCAGCGCGGTCAGCGCGGCCTCGATCAACTCCGCCGTAGCCTTCTGGCGCTGCTCGTGCTCCCGGACCACGCCGGCATGGCTGGCCAGCTCCCGGGTCTTGTTCCACAGCTCCACGAACACCGACACCTTGGCGCGGAGCACCCAGGGATCGATCGGCTTGGTGAGATAGTCGACCGCGCCGGCCGCGTACCCGCGCAGTGCGAGCTGGGCGTCCCGGTCGGCCGCGGTGAGGAAGATGATCGGGACGTGCCGGGTCCGTTCCCGGGCCTTGATGTGGCTGGCGGTCTCGAACCCGTCCATGTCCGGCATCTGTGCATCCAGCATGATCACTGCGAAGTCGTCCGTGAGCAGCTTCTTCAGCGCGGCCTCACCGCTGGTGACGGCGACCGGCTCGACCGGCAGGCCCTGCAGCAGCGCCGCCAGCGCGGTCAGGTTCTCCCGCCGGTCGTCGACCAGCAGCGCCCGGGCCACCCTGCCCGCGCCGGTGGCCGCCATGCCACCGACCACCGGGGCGGTCACGAACCGGCTCCATTGCCCAGGTCGCCCCGGTCACCGTTGACCCACCCGGCCATCAGGTCGAGCAGCTCGTCCAGGTCGACCGGCTTGGTGACGTAGTCGCTGCCCCCGGCGATCAGGGCCGACTCCCGGTCGCCCGGCATTGCCTTCGCGGTAAGGAACACGATCGGCAGCTCGGCGAACTGGTGGTTGCGGCGGATCGCCCGGGTGGTCTCGTACCCGTCCTGCTCCGGCATCATCGCGTCCATCAGCACGATGTCGACCTCCGGGTGCTCGGCCAGCAGCCGGTTCCCGTCGGCGCCATTGTCCGCGTACAGGACGGTCATGCCGTGCAGCTCCAGGGCGCTGGTGAGGGCGAACACGTTCCGCACGTCGTCGTCGACGATCAGGACGGTGGCGCCGTCCAGCTGGCTGGCGGCCGGGCTGGATCGCCGGTGCGTGCTCTCGTCCGGACGCACCATCGGCTGCGGGACGCCGGCCCGGCCAACCGGGATCCGGCTGTCCGGTGCGGTTACCGCCTCCGGCACCAGCACGTCCGGGAGGTAGAGCGTGAACGACGAGCCGGACCCCGGCTCGGAGGAGACGGTGATCGTGCCGCCGATCAGGCCGGCCAGGTCTCGGCTGATCGACAGTCCCAGCCCGGTCCCGCCGAACCGCCGGCTGGTGGTGCCGTCGGCCTGCTGGAACGCCTCGAACACCTGCGACAGCTTGTCGTCGGAGATCCCGATCCCGGTGTCGGAGACGGTGAACCCGATCACCTGCCGGGCGGTCGCCAGGGTGGCCACGTCGAAGGCCAGCTCCGGCGCGGCCGGGGCGATCTGCAACGTCACCGACCCGCCGTCGGTGAACTTCACCGCGTTCGAGATCAGGTTCCGCAGGATCTGCTGCAGCCGCTGCGCGTCGGTCACCAGCACCTGGCCGGCCAGCCCCGGGGCCACCTCCACCCCGAACGTCAGACCCTTCTCGGCCGCCTGCGGGGTGAACCCCTGCTCCACGTACCCCCGGATCTCCTCATAGTCCACCTCGGCCGGCTCGACCTCCGCCCGCCCGGCCTCGATCTTCGACAGGTCCAGGATGTCGTCGATCAGCGAGAGCAGGTCCGAGCCGGCGCTGTGGATGGTGTTGGCGAACTCGATCTGCTTGGCGGTCAGGTTCTGCTCGGAGTTGTCGGCCAGCAGCCGGGCCAGCAGCAGCAGCGAGTTCAGCGGGGTCCGTAGCTCGTGGCTCATGTTGGCCAGGAACTCCGACTTGTACGCGGAGGCCCGGGCGAGCTGTTGCGCCTTCTCCTCCAGCCCGATCCGGGCCAGCTCGATTTCCCGGTTCTTGGTCTCGATGTTGCCCTTCTGCTCCTGCAGCAGGGTCGCCTTCTCCTCCAGCTCGGCGTTGGTGCGCTGCAGCTCGGCCGACTGCTCCTGCAGCTCGTGGGCCAGCCGCTGGGACTGGGCCAGCAGCTCCTCGGTGCGCTTGTTGGCCTGGATCGTGTTCAGGGCGACCCCGATCGTGGCCACCAGCCGCTCCAGGAAGGTGGTGTGCAGCTCGGAGAACGGGACCACCGAGGCGAACTCGATCACACCCAGCAGCTCGCCCTCGAACAGCACCGGCAGCACCACCAGGTCGGCCGGTGGCGTCTCGGACAGGCCCGACCGCACGGTCAGCTGGGCGGCCGGGCCACCGTTGCCGCGATGCCCGGCCGGTTGCCCGGCTGGCGCCACCCGTACCGTCCGGCGGGTGACCGCGGCCTGGCCGACCAGGCCCTCGCCCGGCCCGAACGTGATCTCGTGGTCGCGGGCCACATACCCGTACGCGGCGGCCAGGCGCAGCCGGGGGGAGGCGTTCTCGTCGTCGGAAAGGAAGATCGCACCTAGCTGGGCGTGCACCAGCGGGCTCACATCATCGATGATCATGCGGGTGACCTCGGCCAGGTCCCGCTCGCCCTGCAGCAGGCCACCGATCCGGGCCAGGTTCGAGTCCAGCCAGGCCTGGTCGGCGTTCTTGGACGTGGTCTCCCGCAGCGTGACGATCATCTGGTTGATGTTGTCCTTCAGGGAGGCGACCTCGCCCTGGGCCTGCACGGTGATCGCCTGGGTCAGGTCGCCGCGGGTGACCGCGGTGGAGACCTGGGAGATCGCCCGCAGCTGGGTGGTGAGCGTGGACGCCAGCTGGTTCACGTTCTCGGTCAGGTCCCGCCAGGTGCCGGAGACTCCCTTGACCTGTGCCTGGCCGCCGAGCTTGCCTTCGGTGCCGACTTCCCGGGCGACTCTGGTGACTTCGTCGGCGAACGAGGAGAGCTGGTCGACCATGGTGTTGACGGTGCTCTTCAGCCGCAGAATCTCGCCCTGCGCGTCGACGGTGATCTTCTGGGACAGGTCACCTTGGGCGACCGCGGTGGTGACCGAGGCGATGTTACGGACCTGGTTGGTCAGGTTGGAGGCCATCGAGTTGACGTTGTCGGTCAGGTCTCGCCAGGTGCCGGAGACCCCCTTGACCTGGGCCTGCCCGCCAAGCTCCCCCTCGGTGCCGACTTCCCGGGCGACCCGGGTGACCTCGTCGGCGAACGAGGAGAGCTGGTCGACCATCGTGTTGACGGTGCTCTTCAGCTCCAGGATCTCGCCCTGCGCGTCGACGGTGATCTTCTGGGACAGGTCTCCCTGCGCCACCGCCGTCGCGACCTGCGAGATGTTGCGCACCTGCGCGGTCAGGTTCGACGCCATCGAGTTCACGTTGCCGGTCAGATCCCGCCAGATCCCGGAGACTCCCTTGACCTGTGCCTGGCCGCCGAGCTTGCCTTCGGTGCCGACTTCCCGGGCGACCCGGGTGACTTCGTCGGCGAACGAGGAGAGCTGGTCGACCATCGTGTTGACGGTGCTCTTGAGCGCGAGAATCTCGCCCTGCGCGTCGACGGTGATCTTCTGGGACAGGTCGCCCTGGGCGACCGCGGTGGTGACCGAGGCGATGTTGCGGACCTGGTTGGTCAGGTTGGAGGCCATCGAGTTGACGTTGTCGGTCAGGTCTCGCCAGGTGCCGGAGACTCCCTTGACCTGGGCCTGGCCGCCGAGCTTGCCTTCGGTGCCGACTTCCCGGGCGACTCTGGTGACTTCGTCGGCGAACGAGGAGAGCTGGTCGACCATCGTGTTGACGGTGGTTTTGAGGGCGAGGATCTCGCCGCTGGCGTCGACGGTGATCTTCTGGGACAGGTCGCCCTTGGCAACCGCGGTCGCCACCGAGGCGATGTTGCGCACCTGGTTGGTCAGGTTGCCGGCCAGCTGGTTCACGTTCTGGGTAAGGTCCCGCCAGGTGCCGGCCACGCCGAACACCTGCGCCTGCCCGCCCAGCTTGCCCTCCGTACCGACCTCCCGGGCGACCCGGGTGACCTCGTCGGCGAACGAGGAGAGCTGGTCGACCATGGTGTTGACGGTGTCCTTCAGCTCCAGGATCTCGCCCTGCGCCGCCACGGTGATCTTCTGGGACAGGTCGCCCTTGGCCACCGCGGTCGCCACCTGCGAGATGTTGCGCACCTGCGAGGTCAGGTTCGAGGCCATCGAGTTGACGTTGTCGGTCAGGTCCTTCCAGGTGCCGGCCACCCCGGGCACCTCGGCCTGGCCGCCGAGCTTGCCTTCGGTGCCGACCTCCCGGGCCACCCGGGTCACCTGCTCGGCGAAGACCCGCAGCGTGTCGGTGAGCGAGTTGATGGTGTGCGCCAGGTCGGCTACCTCACCCTTCGCGGAGACGGTGATCTTCTGGGACAGGTCGCCCTGCGCGATCGCGGTGGTCACCTGGGAGATCGAGCGCACCTGGTCGGTCAGGTTCGACGCCATCGTGTTCACCGAGTCGGTCAGGTCCCGCCAGGTGCCGGAGACCCCGCGTACGTTCGCCTGGCCACCCAGCTGCCCCTCGGTGCCGACGTCCCGGGACATCCGGGTCACCTCGTCGGCGAACGAGGAGAGCTGGTCCACCATCGTGTTCACGGTCCGGCCGATCCGCAGGAACTCTCCCCGCAGCGGGCGGCCGTCGATCTCGGGCGGCATGTGCTGGGTCAGGTCACCGTCTGCGACCGCCTCGATCACCCGGGCGATCTCGGTGGCCGGACGCCCGAGGTCGTCGATCAGCGCGTTCACCGACCGGACTCCGTCGGCCCACGCTCCCTCGTACCCCTCGTCGTCCAGCCGTTCGGTGAGCCGGCCCTCCTGGCCGACCACCCGGCTGATCCGTTTCAGGTCGAGCTGCTGGCGCTGCTGCAGCGCGATCATCTCGTTGAACGCGTCCGCGACCTCGCCGGCCACGCCCACGCCGCGCGGCAGCCGGACCCGCAGGTCGCCGGCCCGGGCCCGGTGCAGGGCGGCCGCCAGCGCCGCCAGCTGCGCCTCGCAGCCGGTCGGGGCGACGTCCAGGTGCGGGGCGCTCGCATTCTGCTCGGTGCTGGGCATATCTCCTCCCACGCTCGGGGTCTCCCCATCATGGCTGCTAGCGGTCGGTTCCCGCGAGCCGGGGAGGCGCTGGACACACCACCGGCCGGCGGGTGCGTGGGTGCGGCTTGGTGCTAGGCCGGCGGTCGGGGAGACTTAGCGGGTGGTCGACGCGGGCAGCAGCGAACAGGTGATCCGCCGGGTTCGCCTGCCTGCCGACCGCCGGACCCCGGCGGCGGCCCGGGCGGTGGTCCGATCGGTGCTGGACGAGGCGAAGCTGAGTGGGCTGCTCGATGCCGCCCTGCTCCTAACGACCGAACTGTCCACGAATGCGGTGGTTCACGCCGGCACCGACCTGGATCTGGAGGTGGCGGCCGACCGGCGCGGGCTGACCGTGACCGTGATCGACGCGGTCCGGGGAGTCGTCTCGACCGGGGACTCGACCGGGGACGGGTCCGACGCCGGGGACCGGGTGGTCCGCCGGGCGCCAGCCGACCTGTCGGACCGGGGCCGCGGGCTGCTGCTGGTCGACCACTTCGCCACCCGCTGGGGCACCACCCACCACAACGGCGGCAAGGGAGTGTGGTTCCAGCTCGACCGGGACGGCGGGCCGGCGACCGCCGCGGGCCTGGCGGTCCCGGGCGGCCCTCCAGCGGAGCACCTGATCAGCGAGCTGCCGGCGGTCAGCTCGCTGCTGGAGATCACCCCGGACCCGTACGCGGACGACTCGGTCGGCGACTTCGCCGCCGCCCTGCTGGCCCGGCTGGTCGACCTGGTCGGCGCCGGTGGCGGGGTGGTCCGGTGCGATCTGGGGGAGGGGGCCGGCCTGACCGTGCTGGCCCGGCACGGCCGGGCCCCCCGGTCCGACGTCGCGGCGCTGCGGGTGCCGCTGGCGCTGGGCGGCCCGGCCTCCGGCGAGCTGGCGGTGGACGCCTCCTCGACCGCGTACACCCGGCCGCTGGCCGGCCTGGTGGCGGAGCGGCTCACGCTGGCGCTGGAGAACGACCGGCTGCGCCGGGCGGACCGGCGCCGCCAGACCTGGCTCACGTTCCTGGCCGAGGCGAGCGAGCTGCTGGCCCAGTCGCTGGACGTGGAGCTGACCCTGGCGCTGATCCCGCAGCTGGTGGTGCCCCGGCTGGGGCAGTGGTCGGCGGTGCACACCACCGACCCGTGGGGGCGGCTCAAGCTGGACACCGCGGCGCACGCCGACGAGCAGCAGCTGCCGCCGCTGTACGCGACGCTGCGGGAGACCGGTCCGGACACGGTGCAGGCCCGGCTGCCGGCGGCGCTGCGGGCCGGCGGTCAGGTGGCGCTGCCGCCGCCGACCGAGGGGCTGGCGATCCCGCTGATCGCCCGCGGGCAGCTGCTGGGCACGCTGGCGGTCGGCCGGCACCCGCACCGCCGGCACGAGCCGGACGAGGTGGCGGTGCTGCAGGACGTGGCCCGGCGGGCGGCGCTGGCCGTCGACAACGCCCGGATCCACGCCGAGCGGCGGCACGTGGCCCGGACCCTGCAGCGCTCGCTGCTGCCACCGGCGCTGCCCACGGTGCGCGGGATCGGGCTCGGCGCGGCGTACGTGCCGGCCGGCGACGCCGGCGAGGTGGGCGGGGACTTCTACGACGTGGTGCCGATGCGAGACGACCAGTGGCTGGTGGCGATCGGGGACGTGTCCGGCAAGGGGGTGCAGGCGGCCACGGTCACCGGGCTGGTCCGGGAGGTGATCCGGGCACTGGTGCGGGGCGGCCGGCCGCTGCCGGAGATCCTGGAGCGGATCAACGAGACGCTGGTCGAGCGCGGGCGGGGAAAATACTGCACGCTGGCGCTGGCCTCGGTACGGGTGACCGGACAGTCCCGGTTGGAGGTGACGCTGCACCTGGCCGGGCACGAGCGGCCGGTGCTGGTGCGCGCGGACAGCCGTACCTTCGCGGCCGGGTCCGGCGGCACCGCGCTGGGGCTGCTGGACACGATCAGCTCCCCGGCCGAGACGCTGCACCTGGACCCCGGCGACTCGCTGATCTTCTACACCGACGGGGTGACCGAGCGGCGCCGCGGCCGCGAGCTGTTCGGCGGGCAGCGGCTGCGGGAAGCCGCCGCCCCGCTGGCCCACTTCTCGGCCGAGGTGATCGCCGCCCGGCTGCGCACCACCACGATCGGGTTCTCCGCCGAGCCGCCCCGCGACGACATCGCCCTGCTGGTGCTGCGCAACGAACCCTCGACGCCACCGGTCCGGGCCCGGGCCCGGGTCCCGACCCCGATTCCGTCCATCAAGGAGCGTGCATGACGACTGCGCCGACCGCCAAGCGGGTGCCGACCGAGCGCACCCATCACGGGGACACCGTGGTGGACGAGTACGCGTGGCTGGCCGACAAGGAGGACCCGGACACCCTCGCGTACCTGACCGCGGAGAACGCGTACACCGAGGCCGCGACCGAGCACCTGGGGCCGCTGCGCGAGCAGCTGTTCCGGGAGATCAAGAACCGGACTCAGGAGACCGACCTGTCGGTACCGGTGCGCAAGGGCGGGTTCTGGTACTACACCCGCACGGTCGAGGGCAAGCAGTACGGCATCCACTGCCGCCGGGTGGTGGCCGACGGCGAGGTCGACCCGCCAGACACCGGTCAGGGCGCGCCGCTGCCCGGCGAGGAGGTGCTGCTGGACGGCAACCTGCTCGCCTCCGGGCACGAGTTCTTCGCGCTCGGCACCTTCGACGTGAGCCCGGACGGACGGTGGCTGGCCTACTCGACCGACTTCGCCGGGGACGAGCGGTTCACGCTGCGGGTCAAGGACCTGACCACCGGACAGACGCTGGCCGACGAGATCCCGGACACGTTCTACGGCACCGCCTGGTCGGCCGACGCGTCCACCCTGTTCTACCTGACCGTGGACGACGCCTGGCGCCCGTACCGGGTATGGCGGCACGAGGTCGGTTCGACCGGGCCGGACCAGCTGGTGTACGAGGAGACCGACGAGCGGTTCTGGGTCGGGGTGGAGCTGAGCCGCTCGCAGCAGCTCCTCGTGATCAGCGCCAACAGCGCGGTCACCTCGGAGGTCCGGCTGGTGCCGGCCGCCGACCCGGGTGCCGAGCCGCGGCTGGTGGCGGCCCGGCGGCAGGGGGTGGAGTACGAGGTCGAGCACGACCCGGCCAACGACCGGCTGCTGGTCCTGCACAACGACGGCGCCGAGGACTTCGCGCTGGCCTGGACCCCGGCCGCCGCCCCGGGCCGGTGGGAGCCGCTGATCCCGCACTCGGCCGGCACCCGGCTGACCGGCATCGACGCGTTCGCCGAGCACCTGGTGGTATCGCTGCGCCGGGACGGGCTGACCGCGGTGCGGGTGCTGCCGCTGGCCGGTGGGGAGCCCTACGACATCGGGTTCCCGGAGCCGATCTACCGGGTCGGGCTCGGGGCGAACCCGGAGTACCGGACCGGTTCGCTGCGGCTGCAGTACATGTCGCTGGTCACCCCGGAGTCGGTCTACGACTACGACCTGGCCAGCCACGACCTGGTGCTGCGCAAGCGGGTTCCGGTGCTGGGGGACTTCGACCCGGGCGACTACGAGCAGCACCGGGAGTGGGCGGTGGCCGCGGACGGGACCCGGGTGCCGATCTCGCTGGTGTGCCGCAAGGGGGCGCGCGATGTGGGTCCGGCGCCATGTGTCCTGTACGGCTACGGCTCGTACGAGATCAGCATGGACCCCTGGTTCGCCATCCCCCGACTGTCGCTGGTGGACCGCGGGGTGGTGTTCGCGGTGGCGCACATCCGGGGCGGTGGGGAGCTGGGCCGGCGGTGGTACGAGGACGGCAAGCTGCTCGCGAAGCGGAACACCTTCACCGACTTCGTGGCCTGTGCCCGGCACCTGGTCGAGACCGGCTGGACCGGCACCGACCGGCTGGTCGCCCGGGGTGGGTCGGCCGGCGGGCTGCTGATGGGCGCGGTCGCCAACCTGGCCCCGGACAAGTTCGCCGGGATCGTCGCGCAGGTGCCGTTCGTGGACGCGCTGACCACCATCCTGGACCCGTCGCTGCCGTTGACCGTCACCGAGTGGGAGGAGTGGGGCAACCCGCTGGAGTCGGCCGAGGTGTACGCGTACATGAGGTCGTACTCGCCGTACGACAACGTGGCTGATCGGGGGTATCCGCCGATCCTGGCCGCCACCAGCCTGAACGACACCCGGGTGCGGTACTGCGAGCCGGCCAAGTGGGTGGCCCGGCTGCGGGCGGTCGCGCCCGGTGGCTCGTACCTGCTCAAGACCGAGCTGGGCGCCGGGCACGGGGGGCGGAGCGGCCGCTACGACGCCTGGCGGGAGGAGACGTTCCTGCTGGCCTGGATCCTCGACCGGCTCGGCCTCGCGGAGTCGTGAGGGTCCTGACTCCTCCGGGAGGCGGGGTGTGTCCTGACCGCCTGCCACTCTGCTCGCATGAACGGAGCAGAGCCGTAGCGTCCGGGACACACCCCGCCGGGCTCGCCGGGTCTGGCCTCCCGGTCAGGCTGGCGGGCTCACCGGGCTGGCGGTCAGCGCCCGGCGGAGCCGCTCCTCGGCCGAGGCCCGGATCGTGAACAGCGTGGAGCGGGACCGGCCGAACCGGTTGACCAGCTGGCTCATCGGGATGTCGGCGACGTGGCTGGCGACCAGCAGCTGCGCCTCGAACCGGTTCAGGATGCCGTGGCGGCGCGCCCACCACAGCAGGTCGTGCAGCGCCAGCCGCTCGTCGTTGTCGGCCGCGGTGGTGGCGGTCGACGTGGTGTCGTGCAGGCTCAGCCCGGCCGAGATCTCCGGTCGGGTCCGGTGATGGGTGCGGATCAGCCGCTGCCGGCAGTCCAGCAGCAGGTTGGCGGCGATCCGGCGGGGCCGGCGCTGCCACGGGTAGGTGCGGATCAGGATGGTCAGCTCGGCGAACACCGCGGCCTCGCTGGTGTGCTGGTCGCCGACCATCGCGGCCAGGCTCTGGCCGAGCCGGATCGCACCGGGGACCAGGAGCTGGAGCACGACCCGGGCCGCCAGCACGTCGCCGTGGCCGGTGACCGCCGCCAGCCGCACCAGCGCGGCTAGGATCTGGTCACCCCGTTCGAGGTCGGCGCGGTCGTGGACGGCGGCGCGGAGCGCGTCGAGATCGGCCCAGCCGTCGAGGGCCGGTTCTAGCCGGCCCCACCGGGCCAGCGCCGCGGCGGTGGCCGGCGAGGAGACCAGGTGCAGCCATTCGTTGTCCAGCCGGTGGGTGAGGTTGGCAGGGGTTGGTGACATGGTGATGCCCTTCCCGGTTGTGCGGAGAAGGTCATCTTGGAGCCCAGCGAATTTGATCTATCGCACACAGAGTGTGGCGCCACTACCCTCAGCGTGATCGACTCCGGACCAGTCGGACGGTCCACCATCCGGGATGCGCATAGTGAAATAGACGGCGTGGCGCCGCGACTCAGCAGTGCGGACGCAGTCGAAGCGGTTACGCCGTCACCCCGGTGGCGGCCGGCAGACGTGTCCGCCTGTCGGTTACCGAACGGGGTCTGGAGACTTTCCCGGTTGGGACTCCGCAAGGTAGCCATTGGACACGACGCCGGCCGCCACTCCACCTCAACCCGCAGCCTCATCGGGAACCGAGCGTCAGGTCACCGTGCACCGGGTCGCAGTCGGCCGGGGACCCGGTGCACTCGACGACCACCCCCCGAGCGGCCAGGAACCCGATCGGATCGGTGACCGTCCGGGTCACGGTGACCCCGCCCGGATCCTCCTGCTGGACCGTGTGCACCTCCACCTCGAGGTGGAGGTGCGGGCCGGAGCTGCTGCCGCTGGAGCCGACCAGCCCGATCCGCTGGCCGGCCACCACCCGCTCGCCCACCGCCACGTCCGGCCGGCGCAGCTGGTGGCAGTACCGGGTCAGGACGTTCCCGGGGTGCGTGATGGTCACATACCAGCCGCAGCCGGCCACCGCCGGTGCACCGTCGACGTCGCAGCCGTACGGCTGGCCGTTCAACGTCGCGTTGCACGTCACCAGAGTCACCACCCCGTCGGTGGCGGCCCGGATCTCCGTACCGCGGGGGGCGCCGATGTCGATCCCGAGATGGTCCGGCCGGCTCGCGGTGCGGAACCCGGACCAGACCGGTCCGGGGGCGGGCCGGGTCCACCCGGCCGCCGTCACCTCGCCGAGCTCGGCGCACCGTAGGTCTTCGGTGAACGCGGCCGCCGCCGCGATCCCGCCGGCCACCTCGCTGACCACCGCCACCGCCAGCGGCTCATGCTTCGCGTACGCGTCCGGGTGGGCGGAGCGCTGCACCGCGTTCGCGGCGACCGTCAGCGGCAACCGCTGCCAGTCCTCGACCTGCAGCAGCCGCCGGTAGAACGCGGTCGCCGCGTACCGGGGGTCGAGGATCTGTTCTGGCGTGCCCCAGCCCTGGCTGGGGCGTTGCTGGAACAGGCCGAGCGAGTCATGGTCGTTGTCCGCGCCCTGGTGCGGCAGGTTCCGCAGGCCGGACTCCTGCAGCGCGGTGGCGACCGCGATCACCCAGGCCCGGGGCGGGGTGGCCAGCCCGACGCCGACCTCGACGATCAGCGCCCCGTGGTCGCGCTGCTCGTCGTCCAGGGTGGCCAGCTCGGTCTGGTCGCCGGCGGCGAGCGCCGCCCGGCAGGCGACCAGCTGCGGGTCGTGGGCGCTGCTGTCACTGACCGCGCCGATCACCGACACCACGAACGTGCCCGCGCAGCAGCACAGGACCAGGCAGCCGGCCGCCGCCACCGCCAGCGCGGCCGGGCGGGTGGCCGGGCGCGCGGCGCCGGTCCGGCGGACCAGCCGCCGGACGATGGCCGGGCTCACGCCGGCCACCAGTCGACGGCCGAGACCAGCCAGCCGCCGTCGACCGCGACGACGTCGAGCACCACCGTCCCGCCGTCGGCGGGTACGCCGATCCGGGCCCATCGGGGGGCGTCGAGGTACAGCTGTCCGGGGCCGACGATCTCGCGCGCCGGTCGGGGCGGATCCGTGCCGGCCAGCTCCGCGGCCAGCGCCGGCGTCGCCAGCTCGGTGACCCGGTCCGGCCAGTCCGGATCCGGTGTGGACCAGCGGGCGGCGAACCGCTCGGCGGCTCGCAGCGCTTCTGGCAGCTCGGCCGGATCCAGCGCCTCGGCTCCGGTGACCGATCCGTCCTCGATGGCCGGTGCCGGGCTGGCCGGCGCCGGTGCCCAAGAGGGCGCCCCGGCCGGGGCTCTGGCCTGATCAGGGGCGCCATCCTGGGAACCTCCCGGGCGGGCGAGCACCACCAGCACGGCGCCCGCCCCGACCGCCGCGACCACCAGCAGCAGGCGCCGGCGGTCCACCGGTCACTCCGGCTTCCGGGTGATCCGGCGCGCCCACCGGTGCCGCCGTTCCTGGCGCTCCTTGAACTGCCTGGCGAACTTGGACGTCCGGAACACGTCTTGTCTCGCCTTCCGGTTCCGGGCCCACCGGTCGGCCGGCAGGTAGCCGGCCGCCCCGACCCGGCTCCAGCCCTCGCCGCCGCCGGCCGCACCGCCGCCCCCGCCGCCGACCTTCATCCGGTTCAACGCGGTGCCGACTCCCTGCCCGCCCGCCATCGAGCCGCGCAGCAGCCGGCGCTGCAGGCTCAGGAACAGCACCGAGCTGATCCCGACCATCAGCAGGTTGATGAAGAAGAACCGCTGGTGGCTCTGCAGCAGCAGCTCGGTGGTGATCAGCATCAGGGCCAGCCCGACCAGCGCCACGATGATCATAAAGGCGGCCGCCAGCAGCAGCCCGAACCAGCGCCACAGCACCCGGCGGCCGCCGCCGCCCACCAGCGCGATCGGGAGCACGAAGATCAGGGCCACCGCCAGGATCGCCACCATCAGCTGGCCGACGATGATCGGGATCAGCACCCCGATCACCAGGAACGCGGCGAGCACCAGCAGCGCCAGCATCAGCAGCAGCCCGACCGCGATCCGGTCCCCGCCGCCCTGGTCCAGGTAGGCCGCCAGCGGCTCGCCCTCCGGGCAGCCCGGGACCGGGTCGTCCGGGTGCATCATGTCGTACATGTAGCTCTCCGGGTCGGCGCCGGGCGCCTCCGGTGCGGTGGCCGGAGTGGTCTGCAGGATCCGGTTGTACTGGTCGACGCACGGATGGTCGCCGCCGTCCGCGTACGGTGCGTCGCACCGGTTCGCCTCGGCGCCGTCGGCGCCGCGGACGGTGAGCACGAGCGGACAGTCCAGCCGCTGCCCGTACGTCATGTGCTGGTGCGGCCGCCGGACGTACATGTCCACCAGCCACATCTGCATCACCCAGCGCAGGTACTGCGGCTCGTTGCGGGTGGGCGGCGCGCCGTCGCCGAACTCGTCGGTGAAGCACCCGTCCACCAGCTGCTCGCTGCCGACCGGGACCTGCTGTACGCAGGGCGGCGGGTCGGCGTCCGGTGGCTGCACCGCGGTGGTCGCGACGTCCACCCCGATGTCCCGGGACCGCCCGACCAGCCCCTCGTCGCCGATCAGGAACCCGCCCGGGTTGGCCAGGATCGCGCCGAGGATCGCCGCGAGCCCGAACGACATCGCGATCTCGCCGAACCCCTTGCCGACCCGCCCGCGCAGTGCCGCCAGACCGAACCAGAACACGCAGATCGTCAGCGCGAGCGGGACCAGCCCCCAGCCGCCGCCGCTGACCGTACCCACGAAGTTGGTCTCGTAGACCCCGATCAGCTGCTGGACCGGGGTCAGCATCAGGTCCGCGATCCCGAAGTCGAGTGCGAGGTCCAGCAGCCAGATCAGGGCCACCACGATCAGCCGGCTGGTCGAGAACAGCACGTCGGCCAGCCAGATCCCGAGCCGATCGAAGGTGCCGTCCACCCCGCCGCCCTGCCGGCTCTCGATCGAGTACTCGAACACCGGGATGCCGTACCGGTCGACCACCTGGTCTTCGCCGAACCCGTCGCCGCCGCCGTCGACCTGCGCCAGCACCGGCCCCCCTGAGTCTGCCGCCGCGGCCGCGGCGGCCGGCGCCAGCAGCAGGGTGACCGCGAGCAGCAACGCCAGCAGGGCCGGGCGGCGGTGCCTGGGCCGGATCATGCGGCCGGCCCGTCGCCGGTCGGGGTGGTGCGGATCGCCCGGCGGATCCGCTCGACCGGCGGCTCCAGCACCTTCAGCATCCCGATCCGGTTGTGGATCCGGGCAATGAACTCGCCCTCCCGCCCCGGCTCGACAATCATGTCCCCGGTGGCCGGGTCGGTGTGGGTCAGCGGAGACAGGTCGCCGGTGATCGTGGCGGTCAGCTGCTCGGCCAGCTGCGGGTCGGTGACCCCGATCGCCCGTACGTAGCGGGTGCCGAGCTGGTGGTTGCGCTGCCGGCCCAGGAACACCGCCGACAGCAGCCCGAGCAGCGTCTCGTTGCCGGTGTCCTCCGGGTCGTGGGCGGCCAGCAGCAGGCCGGCGTTGTTCTTCCGGCCATCCCGGATCAGCTCCAATGTGGTGTCGTAGCCCGGGCTGCCCTCCCCCTCCCGGGTCAGCCAGTAGCACTCGTCCGCGTGCACCAGCACGAACCGCGAGTCCTGGAAGGCGATCGCCTTCGCCAGCACCGCGGTCAGCGTCAGCACCGCCCGGCCGAACAGCGCCGCGAACGGCAGGTGCGCGAGCTGGCGGGCGCTGCGCAGCTCGTGCCGCTTCGGCATGCTCATCCCGTGGGTGGCGAACACAATGTGGTCGGCGCGGGTGTCCAGCGGCACCAGGGTCGGGTCGAAGACCAGCCCGGTGCCGGGGCGGCGGGCGGCCGCCCGCAGCTGCCGGCTCAGGTCGGCCGCGGCCGGCAGGTCCGGCATCGCCTGCAGCGCGTCGGCGAGCGCGGCCATGCTCGGCCGCTCCTCGGCGATCACCTTGTCGATCGTCTCGGCCAGGATCGTGCCGTGCTCGGAGGTCGCCTCCACCCCGAGTAGCTGGGACAGGAACGTCTCCGCCGCCTGCGCCGCCGCCGGCCCGGTCAGCACCCGCAGCGGGTCCAGCGAGAAGCCGGTCAGGTCGGCCAGATCCGCCACCTGCACCTCGTCCGCCCCGAAGGTTGCCGACAGGAACGTGACCTGCTCCCGAGTGCGGGTCCGGTCCCAGCCGATCGTGCGCCCGCCGTCGGCCGCCACGTCGGCCAGAATCTTCTTCAGGGTCACCGACTTGCCGGCCCCGAGTTCGGCGAACAGCCCGATCGAGGCGGAGATGTCGCGGCTGGTCCAGTCGGTCAGGTTCAGCCGGACCGGGGCCTGGGTGCCGGCGTCGATGCCGAGCCCGAGCACCTGGCCGGATTGGTCACCCAGCCGGTTGCCCACGAACGGCATTGCCTTGGCGAGGTCGTCGGCGAGCAGGTACTGCGTATAGTCACCCACCACGCGGGGGGTGGTGACGCCCGGCAGCATCGCGGCGTAGCAGGCGAGCTGGTCACCGGTCGGGCGCACCGCAGTCAGCTCGTCCGAGTACGAGGTGCGCAGCGCCTCCGCGTACTCCTCGCACTCGTCCAGCGTCTCTCCCCAGACTCCGAGCACGATCGTCGCCTCGTACTCCACTTCGGAGCTGTGAGCGTCCAGTGCGGCCTGTTCCTCGGCGAGCTGGCGCTGCCCGACGGTTACCCAGGGCGGCAGGGCGTCGACCTCCAGCGCGTCCTCGTTCTCGGCGGCGCTGAACTCACCGACCTGGTCGGCCAGCTGGCGGCGTTTGCGGGTCACCTTGCGCTTGGCCTCGGTGCCCGGGTTGACTCGGGCCCGGACCGCCCAGTCCACCGGGAACCGGGTGTCCTCGTGCATCGCGGCCAGCCATTCGCCGCCCGGGAACGGCCAGCTCTCCGGCAGGTCGGACAGCACCAGGAACGCCTGGTAACCGCTGCCGCCGTCGGCCGTGGTCACCTTCAGGTAGCGGTGCTGGAACGGGTTGCGCAGCCGGGGCTGGCCGGCGGTGGTGCGGCCGCCCTCATCGAAGTGGACCTGTCCGAGGAACGCGAAGCTGGGGCTGCGCAGCCGGTTCCCGCGTACCGTCGCCTCGGCGTAGCGGGAGCGCCGGGCGCGGGCGAGCGAGGGTTCGGTGGGGGTGCCGCGGCGGGCCGCCCGCCGGTGGATCCACAGGATCTCGTCCGGAGTGGCCGGCACCAGCCCGGCCGCTGCCCGCGCCACCCGGGTGGCCTGCTCGGCCCGGCGGCGCACCTCGGACAGGCTCGGCATCGGCGGCGCCAGCCCGAAGCTACGAGCCACAAGGGACGATGCGGCGGTGGCGATCGAGGAGGTGCTGGTCCAGCCGGAGGTGTGCGGGAGCGGCAGCGCCAGCCAGTAGGTGCGGTCCCGTAGCTGGTAGTCCTCGAGCAGCCGCCGGTACCCTTCGGTGATCTCCTGATGGATCGGGTGCCGGTGCTGCCGGGGCGGCCCGGCCGGGGCGTCGGTGGTGTCGATCCGTCCACACAGGCTCAACAGGAGCGGCTCGCCGCGCAGCGACCGCAGCAGGTTCCCGACCACCCGGCCGAAGCTCAGCTTGTCGTTGTCGGAGGCGTAGCGGTAGGGCAGCGGGTCGACCCGCCACACCGCCCAGACCGTGCCGTCGTGCGTCCAGGCCAAGTTGCCCACTATCGCGCGGAACGGCACCCCCGGCACCACCGAGCCCATCACCGCTCGCGCTCCCTCGCGGGCGGCTGGCCCGCCTGCCGCAGCAGGTCGGCCAGCCATGGCCGTGGCTCTGGTCCCTGCCTCTGCTCTCCAGTGTGGACCGGCGGCGGCAGCACCCGAACCTCGGCCGGTAGCTGCGCCACCGGGAACCGGCCGCCCCGCTGGACGGTCGGTCCGGGCGCCCGGAACGGGTCACCTCCCAGGTAGCCGGCGCGCGGCTGCAGCAGTAGGGCGGTCAGCGCCACCCCGGCGCGCAGCGGGTCCCGGCCCTCGATCCGGGTATGCCGGGTCAGGTAGGTCAGCAGCAGCGGGAGCCCGACCCCGATCACCAGGTTGAACGGTCCGAAGCGCGCCCACAGGTCGCGGTAGCTCAGCAGCAGGTAGACCGACCCGACGAAGACCAGCAGCTGCGTGATCGTGTAAGGCCCGAGCGGCAGCGCCCAGTTGCTCCCCGGCCACTTCCGGATCAGGTACGGCTGGCGGCGGCCCTTCGTGTACGTCCGGCCGACCGCGCCCGCGCCGCCGCCGTCCATCACTCCTGCTCGACCGGAAGCTCTTCGCCGAACAGGTCCGAGATCGCCTCCACATTGGTGAGTATCAGGAACACTAGCGCCGCGCCGATCCCGAAGATGATCGCCTTCTGCAAGCCGCCCCTGGACTTGACGATCAGGATCGTCCCGACCAGAATCACGACCACCAGGAAGATCAGCGGCAGGGTCTCCTCCAGGAAGTCCACCCAGCCCTGGATCCAGGTCTGGGTCGGGCTGTCCTGCGCCAGTGGTGGTGGCGGCGGTTGTCCAGGCATCGTCAGTCTCCGTTCGTGCTTCGGGGCGCGGCGCCCACCGGGCTGCTGACCAGCGGATCGAGCGCGACCACCTCCCACCGTCCGCCGCGCACGCCGACGGTCACCGGGTACACCAGCGGCAGGTCGTCCTGGTCGGTGGCGACGGTGACGAGCAGCTGCACCAGCGTCCCGTCCGCCGGCACCGGCTCCGCCGGCTCCCCCGGGGCGCGCAGCTCGCTGATGCTCACCTCCTGGTAGGGCGGCGGGGACAGCGGCGGGATCACCACCCCGGGCGCGACGTACCGTTCCAGCCCGCCGCCGCCGGCACCGCCGGCCAGCATCCCGGCGAAGAATGCCTGCAGGGTGCCGCTGAGCTCGGTACCCGAGGTCGGCAACGACACCTCGTACGGCGTCTGCTGGTCGGCCGCGTCACCGGCCAGCTGCGGCGCCGGGACCTGTGCCGGCAGCGCGGCCGGGCGCCAACCCTGGCAGCCGCCGGATGTCGACCGGACCATCGTCACCGCGAAGAACTGACTGCCGGCCGGCCGCCACTGCTGGGCTTCCCCGTCCAGGACCTGGACATCGGCCCCGACCAGATATCCCCAGGTGTCGCCGGCGGCGCCCGGGGTGACCCCGGCGGTGTAGGTGCGGGTAGCCTGCCGGCGCCCGGGCTCGGCCCCGGAGCGCGGCACGCCCGGAACCCCGGCCAGCAGCTCGGTGTCGCCGGCCAGCCACGCCGACACGACCAGCTCGGCACAGCCACCCGGGGGAGCAACCGGCGGTGGCGGCTCCGGGTCGGCGGCCGGTGGCAGGCTGGCCGCATTCCGCGGTCCGGCACAGTTCACCAGGCCGAGAACCAGGGCGAGCCCGATGCCGCCCCACAGCCCGTACGCGAGGATCCGGCTCAGCGCCGCCTGTACGCGGCTCGACCCCCCGACCGGTCCAGCCGCCTCCCACTCTTGTGAAACGCTCGGATCGCCGGACCGCTGGTCCGGCCCACCGCCAGCCGCGTCGTTCCAGCTGGGCACACCCGGTCTGCCCACCGCCACAGCTGGTGCCTCCCTACACCTCGCCTAGGCCGCCCCGTGAGAACCTCACGCTGGGTTATCCCACTATGCGCATCACACGCGCCGGTCCGTCCGAGCGGCGGTACGCGAGAGCCGCCGGTCATCGGTCGTTGCCGGTAAGCACCTGGATCTCGTTGACCTGGTACGAGGTGGTGGAGCCGACCCCGATCTCCAGGCCCCCGTCGAAGGCTCCGTTGATCTCCCATGAGACCTGCCAGGTGGTGATGGCGACGATCTCGTACCTTCCGTCCGGCTGGTGTCGGCTGGCGCTGCGGTAGATGTGGTGGCACTCACCGGGCTCGAGGAGGTTGGTTCCGCGCTCCCAGGCGGTGCCGGGACCCTGGCAGAGGACCGGGCTCCGGCCGTCGCCCATGTCCCACTCGATCCGCAACGGCTCGGCGTACGCGTCGACGCGTTGCCCGGCTCCGGCGGCGAACTCATGCAACGGGGCGCCTTCCGGCCACACCCGGCCGCCGACCTCGGTCCACATCCAGACGGGCAGGTTCACGAGCGCGGCGCCGTCCACCGGCGGTGCCGTCCGGATCTCCGGCCCGCGCATCGCCAGCGCGTTCACCGCCTCCACCCACAACGCCGGTATCACCGACGGCGTGCCCTCGTATCCCGGCGGATTCTCCGGCCCAACGATGAACTGCGAAGCCTGCCACAGCCCAAAGCCGCCCATGTACATCACGCCGGCCTCGTTCTCTTGAGGTGGATAACATCGAATCTCGAAGACGCGCCCCTCTTCCTCTTCTCCCACATCTCTTCGTGGCCAACTCGGGTCACGGTTCGTTACCTGGTCATCCGCGCGTATGTAGCAATCCCACTCCACATGGAACCACCAGTCGCCGGCGTTGCAGTAAACCCGCCACGGGTTGGTCTGCGAGTTCATGTCGCGCTGGTCGTGCCGAGTGCACCAGGTTTCAACTCCGCCACCCCCACCCGGCTCGCCCAACGCGAAGGGCGAACCCGTCTGTGGGACCGTTCCACTCACATGAGTGAAGCACACCTGTTCGCCGTCGAGCACAGCAACCTGCCCGTTAGCGCAGTCAACTTGCATCGCGCTTGCACCGTCCTCGGCCGTGAAGATCCCCAAGGTACCAACAAAGGTGGCGGTAGCGAATGTCGCGGACCTACGAAGAGCCATTAACACGGATCATCCCGTTCATCGAGCTGACGGATTCGCCAGTCTTCTATGTTCTGTCCGAACCAGTCATCGCTCCACACTGCCACAGTCGCCCAAACTCGCCGCTCACCGGGCCGATCGACTGGCTCGCCTGAGGCATCAACCGGTAGCCATCCTGTGGCGTCTACGCAGTATCGCAAGTCGACTTCCGGCGAGCTGCGGCCGTCAACCTCCCGCGAAAGGTCTACGTTGACGATGTCAACGAGATCCCACTGCAACTCGCCTTCGACAGTCTGTACGCTTCCCCAGCGGCCGATGATCTCAGTGCGAAGCTCTTGGGACAGCTCCCCGCCACCAACATGCTGGTCGACCTGAGCGAACAGGTCTTCAGCCTCATCAGCGGTGGGTACGTCTGCGGTGGAGACGTCGATGTATGCGTTCATGAACTCGTCGAACTTGGTGCGGGCTTCGTCTACTGCTGGCCCGGGCCGGGTTGGACCGGCTCGGCCGGGGCGCCGAGATCACCGAGACCCTCGATCCGGCGGTGCTGCTGCCGGCGCCGGCCCAGGGCGCGCTGGCGGTGGAGTGCCGGACCGCCGACGGTGTCCTGCTGGAGCTGCTCGAGGGCCTCGACCACCCGCCCACCCGCGCGGCGGTCTCGGCAGAACGCGCACTCTTGTCTACACTGGAAGCCGGGTGCAGCGCGCCGGTGGCCGGGCTGGCCGAGCCCGCTGGCGCCGGCCAGCTCCGGCTGCACGGCGCGGTGTTCAGCTTGGACGGCCACCGGACCATCCGTCTGACCCGGACCGGTCCCGGGGCCGCTCCGGTCGAGCTGGGCCGGCGGCTCGCCGAGGAGCTGCTCGGCAGCGGCGCCCAAACCCTGCTGGCCGGTCCCAGGCCGGCCGGCTCGCGGTCGGCCGGTCCGCGGTCAACCCAGGAAGCACAGTTGGAGCACGACAGTCATGACCCGAACCCGTAAGCCCGCCGGCCGGATCACCTTCGTCGGGGGCGGCCCCGGCGATCCCGGCCTGCTCTCCCGACGCGCGGTGGCCGCGCTGGCCGGAGCCGACCAGATCGTCCACGACCGTGGCACCTCCGAGCTGCTGCTGGCGGCCGTGCGCGCCGAAGCCAAACCGGACGCCCAGCTCAGCCCGGCCGAAGGGGCGCCCGGCGACGTGGCGAAGGTGCTGCTGTCCGCCGCCCGGTCCGGGCTCAACGCAGTGCATCTGGTGGCAGGCGACCCGTTCGGGCACGAGTCGGTGGTCCGCGAGGTGCAGGCGGTCGCGCGTACCGCCGTGCGGTTCGAAGTGATCCCCGGGGTCGATCACGCCGCGGGGGTGGCCAGCTACGCCGGGGTGCCGCTGGCCGGGGTGCGTACCACCGCGGACGTGGACGACGTGTCCACGCTGGACTTCGACGCGCTGGCGGCCGCGCTCGGACGCGGTTCGCTGGCGCTGACAGTGGACGCCGGCGATCTGGCGCTGGTGCGCGACGGCCTACTGGCAGCTAATGTGGACGGTGAGGCGCCGGTGGCAGTCACCGGCGACGGCACCGGCGACACGCAGTACACGACAACCTCGACAGTGGACAACTTCGTGGCCGCGGCGCTCGGGTTCGGCGGGCGGGTGGTGCTCACGGTCGGGTCCGCGGTCGCCCAGCGGGACAAGCTGAGCTGGTGGGAGAACCGTCCACTGTACGGGTGGAAGGTGCTGGTGCCGCGTACCAAGGAGCAGGCCGGCGCGATGAGCGAGCGGCTGCAGCAGTACGGCGCGATCCCGACCGAGGTGCCGACGATCGCCGTGGAGCCGCCCCGGACCCCGGCCCAGATGGAGCGCGCGGTCAAGGGGCTGGTGGACGGCCGGTACGCCTGGATCATCTTCACCTCCGCGAACGCGGTGAAGGCGGTCTGGGAGAGGTTCGCCGAGCACGGCCTGGACGCCCGACACTTCGGTGGCGTGAAGATCGCCTGCATCGGGCCGGTGACAGCGGAGGCGGTGCGGGCGTTCGGGATCCAGCCGGAGCTGGTGCCCGAGGGCGAGCAGACGACCGAGGGGCTGCTGAAGGAGTTCCCGCCCTTCGACGACCTGCTCGACCCGGTTGGCCGGGTGCTGCTGCCGCGGGCCGACATCGCCACCGAGACGCTCGCCGCCGGGCTGGTCGACAACGGCTGGGAGGTCGACGACGTCACCGCCTACCGGACCGTCCGCGCGTCTCCGCCCCCGGTCGAGATCCGCGACGCCATCAAGTCCGGTGGCTTCGACGCCGTGCTGTTCACGTCTTCGTCCACTGTGCGCAACCTGGTCGGTATCGCCGGCAAGCCGCACGCCCGCACCGTGGTGGCGGCGATCGGGCCGAAGACCGCCGAGACCGCGACCGAGTTCGGGCTGCGGGTCGACGTCCAACCCGCGCACGCGACCGTCGCCGACCAGGTGGAGGCGCTGGCCGACTACGCGGTGGAGCTGGGCGAGAAGCTGGCCAACATGCCGGCCAAGCAGCGACGGGGTTCGAAGACCCAGGGCCCGACCGCGCTACGGTTCAGGTGACTGCGCACCCGCGTACCGGACTGGAGGTGTGACGTGACCTACCCGGAGGTGCGGCCGCGGCGGCTGCGGCGGACCGCCGCGTTGCGCGCGCTGGTGGCCGAGACCCGGGTGGCCCCGGCCGAGCTGGTGCTGCCGCTGTTCGTGCGGGAGGGGCTGTCCGAGCCGCGGCCGGTCGGGTCGCTGCCGGGGGTGGTGCAGCACTCCCGGGACTCGCTGCGCAAGGCGGCCGCCGAGGCGGTGGCGGCCGGGGTCGGCGGGCTGATGCTGTTCGGGGTGCCGCTGCGGCGGGACCCGGTCGGGTCCGCCGGATCCGACCCGGGTGGGGTGCTGAACGTGGCGATCCGGGACGTGGTGGCCGAGGTCGGCGACGCGACCGTGATCATGAGCGACCTGTGCCTGGACGAGTTCACAGACCACGGGCACTGCGGCGTGCTGGCGGACGACGGCACAGTGGACAATGACGCCACGCTTGCCCGGTACGGGGAGCTGGCGCTGGCCCAGGCTCGGGCGGGCGCGCACGTGCTCGGGCTGTCCGGGATGATGGACGGTCAGGTGGGGGCGGTCCGGCGAGAGTTGGACGCCGCCGGGTTTGTGGATGCGGCGATCCTCGCGTACGCGGCGAAGTACGCATCGGCCTGCTACGGCCCGTTCCGGGACGCGGTCGAGTCGACGCTGCAGGGCGACCGGAAGACCTACCAGCAGGATCCGGGCAACCGGCGGGAGGCGCTGCGGGAAGTGGCGCTGGACGTCGCCGAGGGCGCCGACATCGTGATGGTCAAGCCGGCCCTGCCCTATCTGGACGTGGTGGCGGAGGTACGGGCGGCGGTGGATGTCCCGGTCGCCGCGTACCAGGTGTCGGGGGAGTACGCGATGATCGAGGCGGCGGCGGCCAACGGCTGGCTGGACCGGGACCGGATGATCGCCGAGACGCTCACGTCGATCCGGCGCGCCGGCGCCCAGATCATCCTCACCTACTGGGCCACCGAGGCGGCCCGGAGTTTGCGCGGCTGACGGCCAGCCTCCACCAGATCGGACAGGTGCGGTGGATCTGCAGTGCTTCCAGTACGACCCGCCCGTTCTCGGCTTACGACGCGGTGTTGAGTTGGCGGACCAGGTCGAGCACGTCGGCCTCGTACTCGCGCCACTCCCGGTCCGGGTGGAACCCGAGCTCGGCGTTGACCTCGGCCATCGGGTCGTTGGCCAGCGC
>WHTQ01000050.1 GCA_009377645.1 Micromonosporaceae bacterium
CCCGGGTAACCGCCGGGTTCCGCAGATCTCATGATGGACATCAATCGCGTCAAGCGAGCAGGGCGGTAACCCAGCGGCACCTCGGGTGCATCGGCGACCTATCCGAGATCACCGACACAAGGATGGTGCACCAGTGAGCGGCAGCAGGGTGCTTGCGATCGCCGGGGTGAACCTGCGCCGGATGGCCCGGGACCGGGCGAACATCTTCTTCGTGCTGCTGTTCCCGATGCTGCTGATCCTGGTGCTCGGGCTGGCGTTCGGCGGCAGCTTCACCCCCCGGCTGGGAGTGGTGGTGCAGGACACCGGTCCGCTGGCCGGACGGCTGGTGGCGGCGCTGGCGGCTGACGACCGGATGCGGGTGGACCGGGTCGACAGCGAGTCTGAGCTGCAGACCGCGGTGGAGCGTGGGGAGCTGGCCGCCGGCCTGGTGGTGCCGTCCGGCTATGACCGGACGGTCAGCGGGGGCGGCGCGGCCCAGCTGCGCTACCTGGCCCGGCCGGACGAGTCCGGCCAGCAGGTCGGGATCACGGTCCGCGCGGTGGTGGGCGAGCAGGCGGCGGTGCTGGGCGCGGCCGGGTTCGCCGCCGGGCAGACCGGAGCGCCGTTCGACCAGACGCTGGGCACCGCCGAGCAGCTGGCGACCGGCCTGCCGGCGGTGACCGTGCAGGCGAGCACGGTCGGCGAGGCGCTGTTCCCGGACGACCTCGGGCAGTTCGACATCGGGGCCAGCTCGCAGCTGCTGCTGTTCGTGTTCCTCACCTCGCTGGTCGGGTCCAGCGCGCTGGTGGAGGCCCGCCGGCTCGGGGTGACCCGGCGGATGCTGGCCACTCCCACCACCGCCGGCACCATCCTGGCCGGCGAGGCGCTCGGCCGGGTGGCGGTGGCGCTGGTGCAGGGTCTGATCATTATGCTCGGCGCCGGGCTGCTGTTCGGCGTGAGCTGGGGTGACCCGCTCGGCGCGGCCGCCCTGCTCGGGCTGTTCGCGCTGGCCGGCAGCGGTGCCGCGATGGTGATGGGGTCGGTGTTCCGCACCGTCCAGCAGGCCAGCGGGTTCGGCGTCCTGCTCGGGCTGGCGCTGGCCGCCCTCGGCGGGTCGATGGTGCCGATCGAGGTGTTCTCCGGCACCATGCGGACGGTGGCCCGGTTCACCCCGCACGCCTGGGCGAACGAGGGCTTCGCCGAGCTGGTCCGGCGCGACGGTGGGGTGCTGGACATCGCGCCCCAGCTCGGGGTGCTGGCCGGCTTTGCGGTGGGACTGTTCGTGCTCGGCGCCTGGCTGCTGCGCCGGACCGTGCTCGGCGCCCCGACGGCGTAGCCCCCGGGCGCCGTCACTGACAGTCAGCAGGAATGGCCGAAGCGCCACCAGGGGAATCCCGCCTGTCGTGTCGCCCGGCTACGCTGTGCGACAATTCCCCCGGCCAATAGAAGGGCGTCGAAGGGTGGCGAGTTTTGGCTTCGCCTCGCATGGTGTCCGAGCGCGGCGACGCCGCACGGATCGGGGTGCAGTCGGCCGACCGGCTGCGGCGCGAGTCACTGGCCGCATACCTGGACACGCTGCCGCACTTCCGCGTGGTCGGTCGGGTGGCACGCTACGAGGACGTGGTCTCGCTGTGCGCGCTGGAGCGCCCGGCGATCGTGCTACTGGACGCCGGGGCCGACGTCCACGACGCGGTTGCCGGGTGCCGGCTGATCCGGGACCGCTGTCCGGACGGCTGCCTGGCGGTGACCTACGAGCGCCTCACCCAGCAGGACCTCACCGCACTGCGGGTGATCGGCGTGGACGCGCTGGTGCCGTACGCGCACGGGCTCTCGGCCGTGGTTGCCGTCCTGCACAAGCTCGCGGCCGGTATGTCCACGGCACACCCGTCCGGCACCGGGGGGCTCAGCGGACGCCAGCGCGAGATCCTGCTGTTGCTGGCGTCCGGCCACAACGCCACCGAGATCGCCGAGCTGCTGGGGATCAGCACCGGGACGGTGGAGAGCCACAAGCGACAGGTGTACGCGAAGCTGGGCGTGGCCAGTGCCCTGCAGGCGGTCGCCCGGGCCGCCAGCTACGGGATCACCGACGGTTCCGCGGCCGCCCCGCCGGCCCGCACCGGGGCGGAAGTGCTACCGCCGCCGCCCGCTGGCTGGCTACCGGCCGCGGAGGCCGGGCGGGCGCTGCTGACGGTGGCCACTGGAGATCACCAGGAGACGCTGGACCGGGTGGTCGCTACCCTGATCGGGCACGGGCTGCCGGTGCTGCGGACCAACACTCCCAGCTGGATCGAGCCGGTGCACGGGCTGCGCTGGCACCGCGGTCGGATCGCTCGCGTCCTGGTCGATCCGGGACCGGACCACTGGCGGGTGGCCGCCGCGTCCTGGCGGTGCACCGTGGTCGTCCGGAGCCGGCAGTACCGCACCAGCCCGATGGCCACGTTCGCCAACGGCGGGTCGGCTCTGCTGCCGGCCGACCACATCGAGCACCACCTGGTGTCGGTGCTGATGCTGGTGGCGCAGGGCTACCTCCTGATGGACCGCAGCCTCGCCCGGTCGTTCGAGCGCACCGCCTCGCTGCGGCTGGCCGGGCGGGAGTCGCAGGAGCCGACGCTGACGGCTCGGGAGTACGACATTCTGGTGTCGATCGGGCGCAGCCTGACCGTCCGGCAGACCGCGCGCCGGCTCGGGATCGCGGTGAAGACGGTGGAGAACAGCCAGGTTCACCTGTTCCGCAAGCTCGGCGTGCACAGTCGCGCGGAGGCGCTGGCGGCGGCGTACTCGCTCGGACTGTTACGGCCGGACGAGCCGCGCTAGCGCCGCCGCCACTCTTTCTGATCATCGGTCGGAGTCTGCTCTCGGATGCCCGTGATCCGTGGGCGTCTGCTGCCCCCAGGGGAGACCTTGTATATGGAATCCACCGGGGGAAGAAAATGGCCATATAACTGTGATCCGGCTTGTCGTGCATTGATGCGTGTCGTACCGTCTCTACGGTGTGACCCGCAGATTCTGTCGGGTCACACGGCACTTCGCTGGCCACCGCAAATGCACGACAGGGACAAGGAAACGCTATGAGTCTGAGTCGCCACAAGGGCGTGGTCCGGCGCCGTCCGTTCCGCCGCACCGTAGGGCTGGGAATGCTCGGCCTGGGCATCGGCTATTTCGCGTGGTACACGCCGTACAGCGGACTGGCGAAAGGGCTGTCCGGTGGCCTGCTGCCCGGGATCGACGAGCCGCTGGGTGGCCTGGTGCTGCTGCCCGGTGCCGCGGTCGGCATGCTCGGCGCGATGCTCGTGTTCCTGGCTGTCAGCGGGATGTGGCGGCACGCGCGGACCGCCCGGGTCGGCCGGATGACGGTTCCGGTGCCGGGCCGGGATACCGCCGCCTCGGCGTTCTGGATGGCGCTGATCGTGGCGACGACGACGCTCAACTTCACGTTCGTCGGCTTCTCGATCCTGTTCATGCTGGTGATGATGCGGATCGAGACGCTGCTGCTGTCGCCCACTATGGACCTGATCCGGCGGCGGCGGATCAGCGGTTACTCGTGGGTGGCGGTCGGCCTGAGCCTGCTCTCGGCGGTGATCGCACTCGCCGACGTGACCAGCTACGAGCTGTCCCTGGCCGCGTTCGCGAGCCTGGCCATCTACCTGGCCGGCTACACCGGACGGTTCGAGATCATGAGCCGGAAGGCCAAGACCGGGATGCTCAGCGACCGCCGGTACTTCATCGAGGAGCACATGACCACCCCGGTGGTGCTGATGGTCCTGCTGGCGGTGCCCGCGCTGATCAACCAGGGTCCCGCCATGCAGGCCCTGCGGGAGGGCTTCACCACCATCCTGACCAGCCCGGCGGCGCCGTACGCGATCGCGATCGGCGTCTGCTACGAGGGCCTGTTCGTCTTCACCACGTTGATCTTCCTGGACCGGCGGGAGTACTCGTTCTGCATGCCGGTGCACGTGTGCTCGAGCCTGCTCGCCGGCGTCGCCTCCAGCCTGGCGCTGCGGGCGCTGTTCGGCACGCCACTGCCGACTGTGGCGCAGATCGCGGCCGCCGGATGCGTGGTGCTCGCCGCGTTCGCGCTCAGCTACCCGACGATCCGGGCCCGGCTGGCGGGCCGCCGACCGCCGGCCCACCGGGTGCTGTTCGTGTGTGGCGGAAACCTCGCCCGCTCGCCGATGGCCGAGGCGATCGCCCGGGCGGAGCTGGCCCTGCTGCCGCGTCGCTGGGCCCGCCACTGGGAGGTGGTCAGCGCCGGGGTTTCAGTGGAGCGGGCCGGTGCCCGGATCGCCGAGCCGGCGGCCGAGGCGCTGCACCGGCTGGCGGTGCCGGCCATCGAGCACCGGGCCCGGCCGCTGACGCCGGAGCTGTGCGCGCAGAGCACGGCGGTGTTCTTCATGACCGAGGCGCAGCGGGCTGCCGGGGTGGCGCTGGTGCCGGCCGCGACGGATCGGGCGCACCGGCTCGACCCGACCGCCGACATCCCGGAACCGACCGGTGGCGCGCCGGAGCCGTACGTCGAGTCCGCCCACCGGATCCGTCAGGTCGTGCGCTCCCGGCTCTGGGAGCTGGCGTTCACCGGTGCCGGCCGGGAACCCGCTGCCGGCTCCCCGGCGCCGCAGCTGGCCGCGGTGAACGAGGGCGGTGCCTGATCGTGCCACCGGGCGTAGTCCGCCAGCGCCGCCCGGGCTGGAACGAACCCGTTGACGTCGGCCGCCGGGTCTGGATAGCCGACCGCCAACGTGCAGACGATCAGCCGGTCGACGCCCAGGCCCAGCTCCTCCCGGAGCACCTGCGGGTAGCCGGCGACGCTGTACTGCGGGCAGCTGCCGAGTCCATAGGCGACCAGGCCGAGCATCACGTTCTGGAGGAAGAAGCCCATTTCCAGGAAGGCACCGGGCACCGCGTCCGCGGGCAGGTGGAAGACCATCGCCACCGGCGCGCCGTAGAAGGTCAGGTTCAGCCGCAGATGGGCCCGCCGGCCGGCCGCGCCCTGCTGGGCCAGGCCCAGCACCCGCAGCACGCCGGCCAGCGCCAGCCGGGCCCGCTGCTCGGTCAGCGAGTCGGGGGTGCGCGGCCGGTTCGGGTAGTCGGGTGCGGGTGCCGTGCCCCGGTCGAACTCCGCACACAGCCGGCCCACCAGGGCGGCCCGGGCGTCGCCGGTCACTACCGACACCCGCCACGGCTGGCCGTTGCGGGTGGACGGGGCCTGCCCGGCCGCGGTCAGCACGTCCGTCAGCAGCGCCCGGGGGACCGGCTGGTCGAGGTACGCCCGCTTGCAGTGACGCGAGGTGACTACGGCCTCGAACTGCTTCCAGCGCTTCGTCATGCCTACATGATACACATCGATATGGAGGCGATCCGATGGCTTTGGACACAGTGGCCGCCCCGGGCACGGTCGAGTCCGCCGACGACGATCCGGTGGTGCGGCGCACCGCCGAGCTGGCGAAGCAGTTCGCCGCGCGGGCCGAGGAGCTCGACCGGACCGGTGCCTTTCCGGCCGCCGACTTCGACGACCTGTTCGCCGCCGGGCTGAACGCGCCGACGATCCCGGTCGAGCATGGCGGGCTCGGCCTGGGTCCGTTCCGGCGCCGGGCTCATCCGCTGTGGATGATGACCACGGAGCTGGCCAAGGCCGACCTGTCGCTGGCCCGCTGCTGGGAGGGGCATGCCAACGCGCTGACCCTGATCGACGCGCTGGGGAGCGAGCCGCAGCGGACGCGCTGGTTCGACGGGGTCGTGAAACGGGGCGAGAAGTGGGTCGCGTGGAGCGGCGAACCGCAGGCGCCCAAGCCCGGTGAGGCGCGGCGGTTCGGCACCACCGTGACCCGCACCGAGGACGGCTGGTTGGTCGACGGCAGCAAGGCGTTCGCCACCAGCGCCACCGGGGCCGACTGGGCGATCCTGCTGGTCAACCCGGCCGGGCCGGGCGGGGCCCGCCACCTCGGCGGCGGCGACGACAGCCTGCTGCTGCTGGCCTGCCAGCTCACACACCCGTCGATCACTGTGGACACGTCGTGGTGGGACCCGGTCGGGATGCGGGCGACCGCGAGCCACCTGGTCCGGTTCGACCACACACCGGTCCCGGACGCCTGGAGCATCGGCGAGCCCGGTGCCTACCTGCGGGAGGGCTGGCAGACCGCGTTCATCCCGCACTACTCCGCCAGCTTCCTGGGTGCCGCCGAGGGGGCCTACCGGTACGCGCTCGAGTATCTCGAACGCCAGGCGAAGGGCGGCGACCCGTTCGTGCAGCAGCGGGTCGGCCGGATGGCCGTCGACACCCGCACCGCCCACCTCTGGCTGGCGCACGTCGGCGAGCTCTGGGACTCCGGCCGGCGGGAGCCGGCCCAGACCGCCGGCAGCCAGGCCCGGCACCTGATCGAACACCTCGCCCTGTCCACGGTCGACAACTGCATCCGGGCGTGCGGGGCACGCAGCCTGATCCGTCCCAGCCCGGTCGAGCGGATCCTTCGCGACCTGACGTTCTACGTGCGACACGACAACGCCGACCACATCCTGGCCACCATCGGGCGCGCGGCGCTCGGGCTGGTGCACGACCCGTCGTTCTACAAGCCGTGAGGAAACCATGACCGACACCGCCACCCACCCTCCCACGACGCGCCTCTCGGCCACCGAGTTCCGCAAGCTCATGACCTGCTGGTGCACCGGCGTCGCCGTCGTCACTAGCGCGGCCGACGGCGAGCCGGTGGGCTGCACGGTCAGCGCCATCACCTCGGTGTCCGTGCAGCCACCGCTGCTGCTGGTCGGGCTGGCCGCCGGGAGCCGGACGCTGGCCGCGATCCAGCACCAGCACCGGCTCGGGATGAACCTGCTGCCGGCCCAGCACCTGGAGCTGGCCCGGCGCTTCTCCCGCGGTGACCCGGCGAACCGGTTCGCCGGGGTGGACTTCCGGTGGGCCGAAGGGGTTCCGGTGCTGGCGGACATGGTCGTCGCCGCGGTCTGCGTGACCGAGCGCTTCCTGCTGGTCGCCGACCACGTGCTGGTGGTGGCCGAGCCGGTGTGGTGGCGGCGCACGTCGCATCGGCGGCCGCTGATCTGCTACGACCGCGCGTACTGGTCGCTGTGGTCGATGGCCGTGGTGGGGAGGAGCTGACATGTTTCGGTCCGACCCGAGCCCGCGGCTCGTGCCCTCGCCGGGGTTTCTGCTTAGCGCACCGCGCTCCGGCTCGACCCTGCTGCGCAACATCCTGAACACACACTCGCGCATCCACGTCACGCCGGAGCTGAACCTGACGGAGGTCGGCGTGCAGTTCCTGCGCTTCCCGGCCGAGTACGGCATGCACACGATCTACACCGAGCTCGCGTTCGGCGAGTCCGGCCTGACTGATCGAGAGCTAGAGCACCTGTTGTGGGATCGGGTTCTGCACCGGGCACTGGTGCGCAGCGGGAAGGAGGTGCTCGTCCACAAGGCGCCGAGGGTCCTGCTCCGATGGCGTCGGATCGCCGAGTGCTGGCCCGAGGCGAGGTACCTCTTCCTGCTGCGGCACCCGATGAACGTGGTGGCCCCGGCCCGCCTCATGGCGGCGCCCGGCACGGACGCCGCCGCGGTCTGGTCGGCCCGGACCGACTTCTACCTCCGTTTCCTCTACCTGCTACGGGAAGCGCGCAACGAGCTGCCGGGGCTTACCGTCCGGTACGAGGACCTGACCAGCGAGCTGGAGAAGGTGTGCCGCCAGATCTGTGACTTCCTGCGCGTCGGTTGGGAATCGGCCATGCTGGACTACGGCATCGCCGACCACGGTCGGCTCGCTCCGGGCTCGGGCAACATGGGGGCGAAGCTGAGGTCGGGCCGGCTCCAGCCCGGCCGGCCGCTCCCGTCCGGGAAGGAGGTTCCACAGACGTTCCGACCGATCTGCGCCGATCTCGGCTACGCCGCCCAGCCGACCGGGGCAGAGCCGGCCTGACGATCCCTCACCAGCTGACCAGCAGCTTGTAGACCCCGTTCACGTGCTTCTCACGCTGCGCGTACCGGAGCTGCTCGGCCGGGACCGCCAGCCGCAGCGTCGGGATCGTGCGGGCCAGCGTCGCCAGCGCGATCTGCAGCTCCATCCGGGCCAGATGCTGCCCGAGACAGCGGTGCGCGCCCCAGCCGAACGCGATGTGCCGATGGACGTCGGCCCGCGGACACTGCAGCTGTAGCACCTCCGGGTCGGTGAACACCTGCTCGTCCTGGTTCGCCGAGGTGAGCGAGATGACCACGGCATCGCCGGCTCGGATGGTGACTCCACCCAGGACGAGGTCCTCCTTCGCCACCCGGGGTGCACCGTCCGTGACCACCGTCTGGAGCCGGAGGAACTCCTCCACCATCGGCTCGACCAGGCTCGGGTCCTCGTGCAGGGCGCGATACCGGTCCGGTTCCTCGAGCAGGCTCAGCACGCTGAGCGTGATCGTGCTCGCGGTCGTGGTGTGCCCCGCCACCAGGATCACCATCGACAGGTCGGCCAGCTCCTGGCGCGTGAACCCGTCCGGCCGCAGGTGCTCGGTGATGAGCTGCCCGACCAGGTCGTCGCCCGGAGCCTGCTCGCTGTGCTGGACCAGCCGGTCGACGAACGCGCGCAGCTCCCGCAGGGCCGGCTGGCTCGACTCGTACGCCCGGGTGATGAACATCTGAGCCTGGCGCTGCACGTAGTCGACGTCCCGCTCGGGCACACCGAGCAGGCGGCAGACCATGCGCAGCGGGACCGGCAGGCCGAACGCCGTGACGAGATCGGCCGGCGGCCCGTGCTGCAGCAGCACCGCCAGCTGCTCGGCCACGATCTGCTCCGAGATCGGACGCCACTGCTGCACCGCCCGGAACGTGAACTTGCTCGCCACCAGGTTCCGGACCACCCGGTGGCGGTCGTCCCGCATCCGGGCCAGCCCGCCCCGGTCGTTCGGGACCACCTGGCTGGGGTTCATGGACGGGAAGTTGGGGTTGGTCGCGTCGGTCGACAGGCGCGGGTCGGTCAGCGCCCGCAGCGCATCCGCGTGCCGGGTCACCAGCCACGCCGGCCGGCCGTTCCACAGCCTGACTGTGGCCACCGGCGCGCGCTCCCGCAGCTCGCGCAGGACCTGTGACGACTGGCCGTCGACGAGTGGGTACTGGATGGTCGGTCCGGTCATCGCGGATCACACCCTGGCCGTCAGGACGGCCCGCTCGCGGACTCCCGACAGTGGACGCAGGTAGCTGAAGGTAACCGCCGACAGCTCGTCGAAACCGGCCGCTTCCGCCTGCTTGCGCAGGAACTCTTCGGACAGCCAATAGAATCCCGGCACGCCCGGGGCCGGCTGCACGTTCGCGAGGCCGCGGGGCCGGTCGTTGGAGATGACCAGCACTCCGTGCTGGGGCGACAGCCACGACCGCACCGCGGTCAGGACCGGCAGCAGCTCTACGTCCGGCGCGTAGAGATGCCCCATCACCCCGTCCGCGTAGACAACGGTCCACGCGCCGGCCGGCGGCGACCAACGACGCACATCGGCCAGCGCCGCGTCGACACCCTTGCGCCGGGCCAGCTCGACCGCCTCCGGGAAGACGTCGACGGCGAGCACCCGATGCCCGGCGTGGACGATCTCGGTCTCGATCGCCGCGTTGCCGCTGCCGACGCTGATCATTCCGCCGGGCCGGGCCCGGAGGTGCCCGAGCAGCAGGTCGCACATCCACCGGCGGTACTGTGCGCTGTAGGTGGACGGGGTGACGGAGTCGCCCCGGGCGTCGCCACGCTCCCAGGTCTCGAAGAGGCTCTCGCCGTGGTCGGTCGTGCCGAGGTAGAACCGGCGCAACTGTTCGAGGTCGGTCATGTGATCACCTGCCGTTCTGTCTATCTGTCGTGGACCGACGTCGGGATCGGTAGTCCGGTCATCAGCTGGAACTGTTGCGCGACCTCGTGTGTCACCACGTCCTGTCCGTCGACCGTGGTCAGACCGCGTTCCCGGGCGGCCGCCACCAGCGCGGTCGGTTCGGCCGCGCAGACGAAGTCGGCGACCGTGGCGGCCGTAGCCGTGTCGTCGAGATCGAACGGAGGCCGGTCGTCGACCGGGGTGGCGTGCACGAGCACCGCGTACCGGCCGGGGTGGAACGCGGCCAGGGGGACGAACGGCAGGCCCAGCCGGGCGGCCGCGGAGCGACCCCGGGAGGCGTCCCGGTTGACCAGCGTGACGCGCGCGCCGGCGCCGGAGAGCGCGTACGCCGCGGCCCGGCCGGCGGCGCCGCAGCCGATCACCGCGGCGGACACGCCGGCCACCGGCCCGGTGTCGCGCAACGCGGCCAGCATCGCGGACCCGTCGGTGGTACCGGCTCGCCATCGCCGCTCCTGCGTCCCGTCCCGGAGCAGGAGGTTGGCGGCTTGGGCCGCCCGGGCCGGCGGATCGGCCAGCCCGGCGGTGGCGAAGGCGGCCGGCTTGTAGGGCGCGGCTACGGTCAGGGCCCGGAGCGGAAGACCCAGCTCGTCCAGCGACCCGGCCGCGATCGCGGGCCAGAAGCGGGTCTGGAAGTCGACCAGATCGGGCGCGAGGAAGGGCAGGAACAGGCTGGGCAGGGACAGCTCCCGGAAGCCCGCGTTGACCAGCCGCGTGAACAGCGAGGTCTGCAGCGAGCGCCCGACGATGCCGTAGAGGCTCTCCAGCCGCGGCAGCCTCGGGAGTGGATAGTCGGTCACCAGCTGCTCCACGGTCGGGCCGGCCGGGCTCCCGTACACCACCGGCGCACCGAGCCAGGGGGCCAGGACCCGGCTGAAGGCGGCCGCCGGTCCGGTGCCGAAGGCGGTGACGTCGGCGCGGCCGAGCGAGGCGAGCAGCCGCAGCGGGGCGAGCGCTGCCGGTAACGACCCGGCCCGCGGCGCGAGCAGGTAGAGCGCCGCCGGTGTCCGTACCATCCGGTCGAACTGCCGGCGCAGTCCACTCAGGTCGGTTTCGCCGCCGGACCAGCTGATCCGGCGCCGATCGGCCGGGATGCCGGCGAGCACGTCCGGGACGAGGTCGTGGTCCGCTTCCAGGTCCACGATGTCGTAACCGTTCGCCGCGGCCAGCAGCCGGGCCTGCCGGCTGGGTGGCGGGTCGGCGCTGCGGCCCCCGTACCGCTGGCTGCGCAGCGAGTAGACCAGCTGGCCGGAGACGTGCCGTCGCAGCTCGCGCAGGTCGAGGTCGCCGGTGAGGTCGGCCCGCACCTCCACGCCGGTGGTGCCGGCTGGCAACCGGCGCAACGCGGTTCCGGTCGCGGCGGCCCGGCTCTCCAGGGTCGCCACCACGGCGGCCCGCGCCAGCACGGTAGGCCGCGCCAGTACGGTGGCCCGCCGCCCGGCCGCCGGCCCGGCGGTGCGGGCAACGCCGGCCGGTGACAGTTGTTCGGTCATTGGAGGGTCTCATTCGCCGAGCGTGTATATCGAGTGTCGCAGGCGTGCTCGAAGGACCATTGTTATCACGCATATCAATTGCTGGCAACCTATGTGCGTGTTTTAGAAAGAGAAATGTCCCCCGGGTGTCTCCGGTTGGCTCGAATCCCCCGGGGGAGTGGCCCCCAGGGGATTTTCGATATTCCGGGGGGACGACTCAGCTCAATACACTGTTGCCGTGATCAGCACAGCCGCCAGCTACTCCCGCATGCTGGATCGGGTGCCCGGTGATCGGGCGGTTTCCCTGGAACCGGTCGATCCCGCTCCCATTCTCGGGGCCTGGTCGAATACCAACCTCAGCACCTGGGGCATCAGTCGGGCCGAGCTGGTCCAGCGGGATGGCGGGATCGATCTGCAGGTCACCGGCGCCGATCCGCTCGGGGAGGCGCATGACTGGGGCCGGGTCGCGGTGGACACGGTGTTCACCGACGGCCCGGGGTCGAACCGCGCCTGCGGCTACACGGCGGCCTTCGACCTCGGTCATGCCCGGACCCGGATCCAGGCCAACACGAACCACGGCCTGTCGGTCATCGCGGCGTTCACTGTCTTCACCGACGGCAGCGGGCGGTTGAGCTACCTGTCCCGCGAGTTCTACGAGCCGCGGGCGGCGCCGGCCGATCCGGTACGGGCGGCGGCGGGCGCACCGATCGCGCCGACCCGGCTGGCCGTCGCGCGCGGCGACGACCGGCTGCCGATGCTGAGCGGCGCGAGCATCGACCCCGCCCCGCTGGTGTGCCGGTGGCGCAACGCCGACGAGTCGTCCCGGGGAATCGCCGAGATCGGTTGCGAGCTCCGGGAGGGCCAGCTGACGGTCCGGGTGGTCGCGGTCGGACCGGCGGGTCCGATCGACTGGGGTGAGGCCCCGGCCACTGTGTACACCGACCTCAGCTCCACCGGTGGTGGGCGGGCGGATGGGGACCCGGTCACCACCGGGCGTCCCACCCCGTTCTACGCCGACATCTCCGTCACCGACTCCGGGCCGGCCTTCGAGGTAACCTACGACCACGGCTTCCAGCGGGTGCACCTGCAAGCCCGGATCTACCTGGGGGTGCTGGTCGTGCCGGTGTTCACCGAGTTCATCGACGACAGTGGTCGAGCCGACTACTACCATCGGGAAGTCTTCGTCCGCGAGACGTAGCCCGCCCCAGTTGTCACCCGTCGAGCGAGACGACCAGCTTGCCGAAGAACAGTTTGGCCTGGAAGTCCGCCTGCGCGCGGGGGAGGTCCGGCAACGGGTAGGTGCCGGCCAGCAGCGGCCGCAGCCGGCCCGCCCGCGCCGCCCGGTTGCCGTCCCGGATCAGCGCGACCAGGTCCGCGAACTCCTCGTGGCTGGCGAACGACGAGCCGACCAGCTGCAGCTGCTTCAGGTAGACCGTGCGCAGGTCGGCGTGGACCACCGGGCCGGCGATGGCGCCGGCGGTCACGTACCGCCCGAACGGGCGCAGCACGTTCAGCAGCCGTCCGAACCCGGGACCGCCCACCACGTCGGCGACCACGTCCACCGGCCCGATCCCGGCCAGCTGCCCGGCCAGGTCGGCGGTGTCCCGGTCGATGGTCGCGACCGCCCCCAGCTCCCGGGCCGGCTCGTGCTTGCCGGCGCCGACCAGGGCGATCGCGACCGCGCCGCGGGCCGCGGCGAGCTGGACCAGCGCCGAGCCGACCCCGCCGGACGCACCGGTGACCAGCACGGTCTCACCCTCCCCGACCTCGGCCCGGTTCAGCATCCGCAGGGCGGTGCCGTACGCGATCGGGAAGGTGGCAAGCTCCGCGTCGCTGAACGGGCTGTCGATCCGGTGGGCGTTGCTGGCGGGCACCGTCAGGTAGTCGGCGAAGCCGCCGTCCCGTTCGCTGCCGAGCAGGTCGGGGAATGTCAGCCCGGCTTCGCCGCCGGTGTAGATCGTCGGGTCGATGATCACCCGGTCGCCGGGGCGGACCCCCGTCCGGTCCCCGCCCGGGGCCACCAGGTCGACGTAGCCGACCACGTCGCCGCCCTGGATCCGGGGGAACCGCAGCGGCTCCCGCCGCCAGCCGGTGGTGGCCGCCGGGTCGTCCCCGGTGCCGTACCGGCCTTCCCGGGTCCAGATGTCGGTGTTGTTCAGCCCGGCGGCGGCCACCCGCACCCGTACCTCACCGGGGCCGGCGACCGGGTCGGGCACGTCCTCCCGGTAGCGCAGCATCTCCGGGCCGCCGAAACCAGTGAGCAGCTGGGCACGCATGGCTGGGTCCCTTCTCCCTCTGTCGGTATACCGACCGGTATGGCTACTGTCGCACGCCGGCCGGCCTAGGTCAACCCACCGGTCGGTATAGTCGAGTGATGGTGGACACGACGCTGACTCCGGCCGGCCGGCGGGTGCTGGCGGCCGCCGAGGACCTGTTCTACCGCGAGGGCATCCACGCGGTGGGGGTGGACGCGATCGCGGCGGCCGCCGGGGTCACCAAGAAGACCCTCTACGACCGGTTCGGCTCCAAGGACCGGCTGGTCGCCGCCTACCTGCGCAGCCGGGACGCCCGCTGGCGGGCCTGGCTCACCGGCGAGGTCGACCAGGCGGCCCCGGAGGGCCGCGTCCGGTTGCTGCGGACCTTCGACGCGCTGGCGGAGTGGATGCACCGAGTCGGCCCGCGGGGCTGTGCGTTCGTGAACGCGCTCGCCGAGCTGCCGGACCCGGCGCACCCGGCCCGGGTGGTGCTCGCGGACCAGAAGCGGTGGCTGCTCGACTACCTGACCGAGCTGGCCGGGGCCAGCGACGTCGCGCGACCGGAGGCGCTGGCGGCCCAGCTGCTGCTGCTGCACGAGGGCGCGGTGGTCGGCTACGCCACCGGGGTGCCGGCGGACGCGATCGGCCAGGCCCGCGCCGCAGCCGCCGCGCTCATCGAAGTCGGCTGATCCGGCTCAGCGCGGGAGCAGCTTCTCGATCGCGGTGGTCAGCTCTGGCGCCTGCGGCTCGACCCGGGGGTGGAACCGCCCGGCCACCGCGCCGTCCGGCGAGACCAGGAACTTCTCGAAGTTCCAGCGGATGTCCCCGGAGTGCCCGTCGGCGTCGGCGGTGCCGACCAGCCCGGCGTAGAGCGGATGCCGGCCCGCCCCGTTCACCTCCACCTTCTCGGTGAGCGGGAACGTGACCCCGTAGCCGGACTCGCAGAACTCGGCGATCTCAGTCGCGGTGCCCGGCTCCTGGCTGCCGAACTGGTTGCAGGGCACCCCCAGCACCACCAGCCCGCGGTCCGCGTACGCCTCGGCGAGCGCCTGCAGCCCGGCGTACTGCGGGGTCAGTCCACACTGGGACGCCACGTTGACCACCAGCACGGCGTTGCCACGATGCTGCCCGAGGTTGGCCGGCTCACCGGTCAGGGCGCTGATCTCCACGTCGAAGACACTCATAGCGGCGAGAGTACTCGGCCGCCAGCGGGGGTCACCGCAGCGGCGACCACTGCGGCTGCCACTGCCAGGGAGAAGCTAGTTAGAAAACTGCCTTAACAGTTGCGTTGACGCCAACCCGAACGACCGACGTCAGTCAACCCCGCGGATCGGTGGGCTCGCGGCGGGGCGGTTCGGGGCGGCCGTAGGCTTGTCTGCCATGAGCCGTCAGTGGCACCAGTTCTCGCATCCGGGGGTCGAGTCCCCGATCTTCGCGGTCGCCCGCCCGGCCACCGACCCGGTCGAGGCCAAGGCATTCGGCCTGGACGCCTGGCGGGAGCTGCCGCGGGCGCAGACCCCGCCCTGGCCCGACCCGGCGGCGGTGGCCGACGTGTGCCGGGTGCTGGACACGGTGCCGTCGATCGTCGCGCCGTACGAGGTCGACCAGCTGCGGGACCGGCTGGCCCAGGTGTGCGAGGGGCGGGCGTTCCTGCTGCAGGGCGGCGACTGCGCCGAGACATTCGTGGACAACAGCGAGCCGCACCTGCTGGCCAACGCCCGCACCCTGCTGCAGATGGCGGTGGTGCTCACCTACGGCGCCTCGATGCCGGTGGTGAAGGTGGCCCGGGTCGCCGGGCAGTACACCAAGCCGCGGTCGGAGAACACCGACGCGCGGGGGCTGCCGGTCTACCGTGGCGACATGATCAACTCGCTGGAGGCCACGCCGCAGGCACGCATCGCCGACCCGCAGCGGATGGTGCGCTCGTACGCGAACGCCTCCAGCGCCATGAACATGCTGCGCGCCTACCTCGGGGGTGGGATGGCCGACCTGCACGCGGTGCACGACTGGAACAAGGGGTTCGTGCGCGACTCACCGGCCGGGGAGCGGTACGAGGCGATCGCCCGGGAGATCGACCGGGCGCTGGCGTTCATCCGGGCGTGCGGCATGACCGACGACGAGGCGCTGCGCACGGTCACCCTCTACTGCTCGCATGAGGCGCTGGCGCTGGAGTACGACCGGGCGCTGACCCGGGTTGCCGACGGGCGCGCGTACGGGCTGTCCGGGCACTACCTGTGGGTCGGCGAACGGACCCGGCAGATCGACGGCGCCCACGTCGACTTCGCGTCCCGGCTCGCCAACCCGATCGGGGTCAAGCTCGGCCCGACCGCCACCGGCGAGCAGGCGGCCGCGCTGTGCGAGAAGCTCAACCCGGACAACGTTCCCGGCCGGCTCACGCTGGTCAGCCGGCTGGGCAATCAGCGGGTACGGGACGTGCTGCCGTCCATCGTGGAGCATGTGACCGCCGCCGGGCACAAGGTGGTCTGGCAATGCGACCCGATGCACGGCAACACGTTCGAGTCCTCGAACGGCTTCAAGACCCGCCACTTCGACCGGATCGTGGACGAGGTGCTCGGCTACTTCGAGGTGCACCGGGAGCTGGGCACCCACCCGGGCGGGCTGCACGTGGAGCTGACCGGCGAGCCGGTCACCGAGTGCCTCGGCGGGGCGCAGTCGATCGCCGATGCCGACCTGCCGGGCCGGTACGAGACCGCCTGCGACCCGCGCCTGAACACCCAGCAGTCGCTGGAGCTGGCCTTCCTGGTCGCCGAGATGCTCCGCGGCTGACGGCCCGCCGGCGGCGGGGTCACACCAGCGCCGCCCGGGCGAGCGCCGGCGGCTCCCGGCCGGCCAGCAGAGCGCCGACCACCGTCGCGACCGCCGGGACACCGACCCCGATCACCGTGAGGTGGAGCACGGGCACGCTGCTCAGGGCGCTAAGGTCGGTCAGGTTCCCGGCGACGAACCCGAGGTACGCGCCGGCGGTCCCGAGCGTGACGCCGGCTAGCGCGAGCCCGCCGGCGGTGGCCGCGGTGAGCGCGCGGCGGACCCGGCTGCTGGCTCCGGAGGCGGTCAGGGTGCGTAGGTCCGCGGTGGCCTCGCCGCGGATCAGCCCGACGCTCATGGCGAGCACCCCAAGCGCCAGCAGCATTCCGGCGGCGGTGGCGGTCGAGCGGGTCACCGCCAGGCTGCCCTGGTCGTCCCGGGTCTCGATGGTCAACCCGGCACCGGCCGCCACCTCCCGGGCGGCGGCCTGCTGCTGGCTGGTCAGCGGCTGGCTCGCCTCGACGAACCAACCGGCCGGCGCGGTCTTCCAGCCCCGGCGGGCCAGCGCCTGCTCGGTGAGCAATGTGGTCGGAGCCGACGAGTAGCTCGGGACGTCCAGTGCCTCGACCCGGGTGGCCACCTCCGGGTCGGTCTTGCGCTCCAGGGCGGTGAACCTGAGCTCGTCGGTCCGCACCGTGAGCACGTCGGTGTCCGGGTCGAACGCGTCGGCGGCCAGTCCGTAGTGGGCGAGCAGCTCCGGCCTGGCGACATAGGTCACCACGTCGCGGCTGCCGTCTGCGATCGGAATGCCCATGGTGACCGCCGGTCGCAGCCGCCCGCTGCCGTCCGGGTCGGGGATCGGGTCGAGGCCGGGTTCGATGGCCATCTCCAGGACGGTCACCCGGGGGGCGCCGCCCAGCACGGCGGCGAGCCGATCCACTGCCGCATCGACCCGGGTACGCTCGGCCGGGCTCAGCTCCGGGACGAGCTCGCCGAGCAGGACGGCACCCGGCTGCGGCTCAGCCTGTCCGACTGACTCCTCCCAGATCTTGCAGGCGGCGGAATACCATGGCCGGGTGACCGACCTGGTGGATCTGCGCAGCGACACCGTGACCCGCCCGACCGCGGCGATGCGGGAGGCGATGGCCACCGCCGAGGTCGGCGACGACGTGTACGGCGAGGACCCGACTGTGAACGCGCTGGAGGCGGAGATCGCCGAGCGGTTCGGGCACGAGGCGGCGCTGTTCACGCCGACCGGCTCGATGGCCAACCAGATCGCCGTGCAGCTGCTCGTGCCACCGGCCAGCGAGCTGCTCTGCGACGCCGACGCGCACGTGGTCACGTACGAGATCGGCGCGGCGGCCGCGTACGGCGGGATCTCGACCCGGACCTGGCCGGTCGCCGGTGGCGATCTCGACGTGGATGCGGTGGCGGCGATGATCCGGCCGGACGGGTTCTACGCCGTGCCGACCCGGGCGGTGGCGGTCGAGCAGACCCACAACCGGGCCGGCGGTGCGGTAATCCCGCTGGACACCCTCCGGGCGCTGCGCGCGGCTGCGGGCGCGGCCGGGGTCGGGCTGCATTGCGACGGTGCCCGGATCTGGCACGCCCACGTGGCCGACCGGGTGCCGCTGCCCGACTACGGCGGGCTGTGCGACACGGTCTCGGTGTGCCTGTCCAAGGGGCTCGGTGCCCCGGTCGGCTCGCTGGTGATCTCCTCGGCGGAGCGGATCGACCGGGCGCGGTGGATCCGAAAGCGGATGGGCGGCGGGATGCGGCAGGCCGGGATTCTCGCCGCTGCCGGCCAGTACGCGCTGCGCCACCATGTCGACCGGCTGGCCGAGGACCACGCCCGGGCGGCCCGGCTGGCCGCGGCGCTGGCTCCGTCCGGAGTGGTGGCCGGCCCGGTGCGGACCAACATCGTCCCGCTGGACCTGACCAAGGCGCCGCTGGACGCGCCCGGGTTCGGCGCAGCCGCCCGGGCCGAGGGGGTGCTGGTCTCGGTGCTCGGCCCGCGGGCCGCCCGGCTGGTCACCCACCTGGACGTTGACGATGCCGGCATCGACCGCGCCATCGAGGTGCTCCCCGCCCTGCTGTCCCGCTGAGGGCCAGCGAGGACGGCGGCGCGACCGGGTGGCCGTTCGGTCGCAGGCTGGCCAACCCGGACACCACCAGCCTGGCCCTCAGCCAGGACGGCCAGCCCCTGTACGTCGGGGAACCTACGACGGCAGCGTCCACCGGATCCGGTAGGCCGGTGGCAGACCCTCCCTTAGCCAGGGGCCGGGTGGTCGCTGACGTTCTGCAGGTAGAGCGGCTCGCCGAGGGTGTCGATCAGGGCGAGCTGGGTCTCCAGGTAGTCGATGTGGTGCTCCTCGTCGGCGAGGATGTCCTCGAAGATCCGCGCCGACGTGACGTCGTCGACCGAGCGCATGTACGCGATGCCGCGGCGCAGCCGGTCGATCGCCTCCTGCTCGATCTGCATGTCGCACCGGAACTGCTCGGGCACCGACTCGCCGATCCGCAGCGGGAACAGCTTCTGGTAGTTCGGCAGCCCCTCCAGGAACAGGATCCGGTCGGTGAGCACCTCGGCGTGGCGCATCTCGTCCAGCGACTCGGCCCGGGTGTGGGCCGCCAGCTTCGAGTATCCCCAGTTCTCCTGCATCCGGGCGTGCAGGAAGTATTGGTTGATCGCGGTCAGCTCCGCCGTGAGCTGCTCGTTCAGGAACTCGATGACTCGCTCGTCACCGCGCATAGGCTCACCCCCGGGGTCAGCCTAACGGGTCGCTGGGAGCAGCACCGGAACCTCCCGCGCCGCGCCCGCCAGCTCCTCGTCGATGATCAGGTCACCCACCCGGTCCAGGCAGGTGCCGCAGCCGGTGCCGGCGCCACAGGCGGCGCCGACCGCCTCCTCGGTACGCGCGCCGGCGCGGATCGCGGAGCGCAGCTCGCGCTCCCGGACCCGGGCACAGATGCACACGTACATGGAACCCCCGACACGATGGTTAGCCTTGCCTTCCTAAGGGTGCCCTAATCCCTGGCCCGGCGCAAGGGGGCGGGTGGCCGACGTCGCAGCGGGCTGGATGCACAGCCTGGGGTGCCCGGGCTCGGCTGCGCTCGGCACCCCGCCGAGAATGGGCGGATGGCGAACCTCATCAACCTGGATCGGGTCGGGAAGCGGTACGACGCCACCGGTGAGCTGCTCACCGACGTGTCGCTCGGGCTCGACAGCGCCGACCGGGTGGGTGTGGTCGGGCTGAACGGGGCCGGCAAGTCCACCCTGCTGCGCCTGCTCTGCCGCGCCGAGCCGCCGGACGCGGGCCGGGTCACCCATCGCCGGGACCTGCGGGTGGCCGCGCTGCCGCAGACCCTGACCCTGGACCCGGCCGCCACCACCGGCGAGGTGGTGCTCGGTGCCGGCTGGCTGCCGGCCGGCTTCGCAGCCGAGCACGAGTGGGCCGGCGACGCCCAGGTGCGGGCGATCCTGTCCGGGCTCGGCCTGCCCGGGCTGGGGCTGGACTCGCCGGTCGGCCCGCTGTCCGGGGGAGAGCGGCGGCGGGTCGCGCTGGCCGCCCTGCTGGTCCGCGAGTTCGACGTGCTGGTGCTGGACGAGCCCACCAACCACCTGGACCTGGCCGGCGTGGCCTGGCTCGCCCAGCACCTGCTCGGTCGCCGGGCGGCGTTAGTCGTGGTCACCCACGACCGGTGGTTCCTGGACACGGTCTGCACCCGCACCTGGGAGGTGGTCGACCGGACGGTCCGGGCGTACGAGGGTGGCTACGCCGCCTGGACGCTGGCCCGGGCGGAGCGGGAGCGGCAGGCGGCCGCGGTCGAGGCAAGGCGCCAGAACCTGCTGCGCAAGGAGGTGGCCTGGCTGCGCCGGGGACCGCCGGCTCGCACCTCGAAGCCGAAGTTCCGGATCGAGGCCGCGAACGCGCTGATCACCGACGTACCGCCGCCGCGGGACCAGGTCTCGCTGCGCCGGCTGGCCACCGCCCGGCTCGGCAAGCAGGTGTACGAGCTGGAGTCCGTCACCTGGCTCGCCGGTACGAAGCCGATCCTGGCCGACCTGACCTGGCGGATCGGCCCCGGCGACCGGGTCGGGCTGGTCGGCCGCAACGGCGCCGGCAAGACCACCCTGCTGCGGCTGCTCGCCGGCGAGCTGGCCCCCGACCGGGGAACCCGGCGGGTCGGGGTGACCGTCCGCCCCGCGTACCTCCCTCAGGAGCTCACCGACCTGCCCGGCGCGCCCCGGGTCCTGGAGGCCGTCACGGCGGTGGCCGGCCGGGTCCGGCTGGGCGACCGGGACCTCTCCGCCGCCCAGCTCGCCGAGCTGTTCGGCTTCCGCGACGACCTGCTGTGGACCCCAGTCGACGACCTGTCCGGTGGCCAGCGCCGCCGCCTGCAGCTGCTCCTGCTCCTCGCCACCGAGCCGAACGTCCTGCTGCTCGACGAGCCGACCAACGACCTGGACACGGACACGCTGGCGGCGCTGGAGGACCTGCTCGACACCTGGCCGGGCACGCTGGTCGTCGCCAGCCACGACCGGTACCTGGTGGAGCGGGTCACCGACACGGTGTACGGGATGTTCGGCGACGGCCGGCTGGTGCACCTGCCCGGCGGGGTCGACCACTACCTCTCCACCACTGCGGCTGATCATGAACCTAGGTACATGAGCGGCGGTCGCTCGGGTGCCGTACCTCATGATCGACGGGACGAGAGCGGGCCGGGGAACGCCGGCCGCCAGGCCCGCCAGGCCCGCAAGGAGCTGGCCAAGCTGGAACGGCAGGTCGACCAGCTGGCCCGGCGGGAGCGGGAGCTGCACGATCAGCTCGCCGCGCACGCCACCGACTACGCCAAGGTGACCGAGCTGGACACGCAGCTGCGGGCGGCGCAGAAGGAGCGGGCCCGCGCCGAGGAGGCGTGGCTGGTGCTGGCCGACCGGCTACCGGACGGCTGACCGGCCGGCGTCGCGCAGCCGCCGCAGGGTGGCGATGTCGGCGGCGTGGCCGGCGGCTCCGACGCTGGGGGTCTCCACGATCACGGGTACGCCGGCGGTCGCCGGATGGGTCATCAGCTCGGCGAACCCGGGCTCGCCGATCGAGCCCTCGCCGACCGTCTGGTGCCGGTCCCGGGTCGACCCGCAGCCGTCCCGGGAGTCGTTGGCGTGCACCAGCCACAGCCGGTCCGGGCCGGCCGCGGCCACCAGCGCGTCCAGGGTGGCGGCCATCCCGCCGGGCGAGGCCAGGTCGTGGCCGGCCGCCCAGGCGTGGCAGGTGTCGAAGCAGACCCCGAGGCCCGGGTGCCGGTCTACCGCGGCCAGAAACGGCCCGAGCTGCTCGACCCGGGCCACCAGCGACCGCCCGCCACCGGCGCTCGGCTCGACCAGCAGGCGCGGCCCGTCCCCGCCGGCGGTGCGGTCCAGCAGCGGCAGCAGCACCTCCCGGACCTGCCGCAGCGCGCGTTCGGCCGCCCCCTCGTCGCCGGCCGCCAGCGGGCGTGGCGGAGCGTAGCCTCGCGCGTCGGAGCGGTCAAGCGAAGCCAGCGACGCCGTGGGCATCTCGGTCGTAGCGGCCGGGCCTGGCGTCACCGCGCTGCCGGCGTGGAAGACCACCCCGCGGGCGCCGATCACCGCGCCCCGGTCCAGCGCGTGCGCCAGCGCCGCGCCGGACTGCGCCACCGTGGCCGGGGTGGGGGAGCCGAGGTTGACCAGCAGGGTGGCGTGGACGTACGCGGCCACGCCGCGCTCGGCGCAGCCGGCCACGAACTGGGCATCCTGGGCCGGGTCGCCGGCCGACCGGGCCCAGCCCCGGGGGTTGCTGACGAAGACCTGCACCACCTCGGCACCGGTGGCGTCGACGTAGGGCAGGGCCGCCTTCGCCAGCCCGCCCGCGGTCGGGGCGTGGGCGCCGACCGGCCGGTCGGTCACGGACCGCACCAGATGGTGACCTGCTCGCCCGGCGGCAGGCCGGTCCCGGCGCTCGGGCTCTGCAGCAACACGGCACCCCGGCCGCCCGCCACCTGGACGGTGAAGCCGGCCTGCTGCAGGGTCTGGGCCGCCCGGTCGCAGGGCTGGCCGGTCACCTCCGGGACCGGGGTGGTGGGCGGACCGTTGCTGACCTGCAGGGTCACGGTGTCGCCCGGAGAGGCTCCGGAGCCGGCCGCCGGGTCCTGCCCGATCACCCGGTCGGCCGGTTCGGTGCTGTCCACCTGCTCGATGGTGACCGCCAGACCCAGCCCCTCCAGCTGGCCGCGGGCGGTGTCGGCGGGCTGGCCGATCACCGACGGCACGTCGATCGGCGCCCGGCCCTGGCTGACCACCACCGTGACCTCGGTGCCGGGCGTAACCTCCTGGCCGACCGGCGGATCGACCGACAGCACCCGGCCGGCTGGGACGGTGTCGCTGTGGTCCCCCTCGCCCTCGACCACCACCAGTCCGAGCGCCTCCAGCTGGCGCTCGGCCACCTCGAAGCTGGCACCGACCACGTCCGGCACCGGGTGGACCTCCGGCCCGAGCGAGAGCGTGAGGGTGACCGTGCCGCCCTTGACGATCCGGCGGGTGGGATCCTGCGACAGCACGTGACCGGCCGGCACCTGGTCGTCGTACTCCGGCTCGGCCAGCTCCGCCGCCAGCCCCCGCTCCTCGGCCCGCGCGACCGCCTCCGCCTCGGCCATGCCGACCAGGTCCGGGGCCGGCTCCCAGCGGCCGATCCCGAACCACCAGCCGGTGGCCGCCAGCGCCAGCACCAGCAGCGCGACCCCGGCGGCCGCCACCGCCCGGCGGCGGTAGGCGGCGCTGGCGGCGGAGCGGCCCCCGCGCCGCCGGGGCGGCGGTGGCGGCCCGGCGACTAGCGGGCCGCCCGGGGAGCCGTCGCCGAAGCCGCGCCCCGGTGGCCCGGCGATGGTCGCCGACCGGGCCTTCGGCGATGGGAGCCGGGCCCAGGCCGGGCGCTCGGTGGTGGGCACGGCCGAGAGCACCACTGTCTGGTCGGTCGTCCGGCGAGGGCGGACCGGGCCGGTGGTGACCTCCTCCCGGCTCGCCTGGACCTCGGTGAGCAGCGCCCCGGCGTCGGTGGGCCGGGCTCTCGGGTCCCGGCGGGTGGCCCGGACCACCAGCGCGTCGACGCCGGGCGGTACCCCGGCGACCAGCGTGGACGGCCGCGGCACGTCCTCGTCCACGTGCCGCCAGGCGATCTCGGCCGGGTCACCGCCGTCGAACGGCACCCGGCCGGTGAGCATCTCGAACAGCACGATCCCGGTCGAGTAGACGTCGCTGCGCGGGTCGGCCCGCCCGTCGGCGACCAGCTCCGGCGCCACGTACGCCACCGTGGCAAGCAGCGGCCCCTCGGCCGGCTCGGCGCCGCCGTCCGGGTCGGTCCCGCCGCTGTCTGAACTGTCGGGGTCACTCGGCTCATCCAGGTCGTCCGGAGCGGTACCGGGGCGGGCGGCGGCCGGGGTGGTGGACGCCTGCACCGCCTGCGCCAGGCCGAAGTCGGTGACCTTGACGACGCTGTCGACCAGGTTCGTGGTACCTCCGCTGGGCGCGGCCGCGACCAGCACGTTCTCCGGCTTGACGTCGCGGTGCACCAGCCCGGCCCGGTGGGCGGCGGCGATCGCGGCGAGCATCTGCTCGGTGATCGCCAACGCCTCGACCGGCGTCAACCGCCGCCGGGAGCCGAGGATCTCGCGCAGGGTCCGGCCGCGGACGTACTCCATCACCAGGTAGGGAAGGCCGTCATGGGTGCCCCGGTCGTACGCGGCGACTACGTTCGGGTGGGTGAGCCGGGCGATCGCCTTGGCCTCGTCCATGAACCGGTCGACGAACTCCGGCTCGCCGGCCTGGGTCGGATGGACGATCTTCAACGCAACCGTGCGGTCCAGCCGTTCGTCGACCGCGGTGTAGACGGTCGCCATCCCGCCACGGGCGATCCGGTCGCGGACCCGGTAGCGCCCGTCGACCAGGGTGCCGAGCAACGGGTCGGCCACCTGCGTGTCGGTCATCGGTACGAAGTCTACGAGGCGGGCGCAGCACCGGCCGGCGACGGCGCCGCGGAGGTCGACCGGGACGGGCTCGGGCTGGAGGAGGGGGAGTAGCTCGGGGTAGGGGTCGGAGTCGGGGTGGCGCAGCCGCAGGTCGGGTCCGGAGCCGGGGTCGGCACCGGGGTGGAGCGGGTCGGGGTAGGTTCGTTCGGCGACGTCGGTGGGGCCGGTGTCCGCTCGGCCGGCCGGGTGGCGGTCGCCTCGGCGTCGGGCCGGTACCCCGGCCGGTGTGCCGACTCCCCGGTGGCGGGACCGGCGGTGCCAGGGGCGGCCGGCCCGGTGGCCATCGACCGGACCGGCGGGAGGTCGACCGGGTCGGCGGTGGTGGTGACCCCAGGGAGGGCACCCGGTGCCGGGGCGTCATCGGCGAGCAGCACGGCCAGGCCACCGGCCACCCCGGCGTAGGTCACGGCCGCCCCGCCGGCCGCCAGCACCGCCACCGCCACCGCGGTCCGGGTCCGCCGTCCCCGCCGGGTGTACGCGTCGTACTCCGGGTACTCGGGGTCCTCCGGGTACTCCTCAGCCGGCTGCGGGTACTGGCCGGGCTGGCCGGACCCGTGGTCGCGGCGGCGCAGGTCGTACCGCAGCGACCGGCCGGCCGCCGCCAGCTCCCGGTGCACCGCACGCCAGATGTTCACAGCTCAGGTCCTTCCGCTGGGCCTTGACCGGGGGAACAGGTGGGCGAGGGGTGGGGACGCTGTGGCAAGGTGAACGGGTGAGCGAAACCACGCCGGGCTCCTGGCTGTCCCTGCCGGAGGTCGCCGAGCGGCTGGAGCTACCGGTTGCGAAGGTGCACCAGATGATCCGCGATGGTTCCCTGCTGGCGGTGCGCCGCGACGGTGCCCCGCAGATTCCGGTGGAGCTGGTGGCCAACCGCACCGTTCTCAAGCACCTCCCGGGTGTCATCACCTTGCTGCGCGACGCTGGGTACAACGACGACGAGGCGCTGCGGTGGCTCTACGAGAGCGACGACACGCTTCCGGGTAGGCCGGCCAATGCGCTCGCCGGCGGCGGCGCGACCGAGGTCAAGCGGCGTGCGCAGGCGCTCGGCTTCTGACCCGCACCCGCTACGTCGATCTTGGACTTGCGGTGGGCAACATGTCAGAAATAGAGCCATAAGTCCGCCACTAGAAGTCCAAGATCGCCGCGGGGGGCGGGGGGTCAGCCGGTACGGGTGGTGGCGGCGGTCGCCAGTGCCGCCAGCGCGCCGGCTGCCTCCGGGTCCAGCGGCGCCCCGGACAGGGCCGTCAGCGCGGTGCCGGTGAGCTCCCGGATCCGGCGCTCGGTGCGGGCCAGCGCTCCGGTGCCGGTGATCGCCTCCCGGAGCCGGGTAACGCCGGCCTGGTCGAGCTGCGGGTCGCCGAGCCCGCCGGAGAGCACCGCGCGGGTGGCGGCGTCGGCCGCCTCGAACGCGGCCGCCACCAGGAAGGTGCGCTTGCCCTCCCGCAGGTCGTCACCGGCCGGCTTCCCGGTCACGACCGGGTCCCCGAAGACTCCGAGCACGTCGTCGCGCAGCTGGAACGCCTCGCCAAGTGGTGGCCCGTAGCGGCGGTAGGCGTCGACCACCGCCGGTGCCGCGCCGGCCAGCGCCGCCCCCAGCAGCATCGGCCGCTCCACCGTGTAGCTGGCCGACTTGAGCCGCGCCACTTTGAGCGCCCGCGCCACGGTGGTGTCCCCCGTGGCCTGAGCGTGCACGTCCAGATACTGCCCGAGGGTGAGGTCGGTGCGCATCCGGTCGAACTCCGGCCTGGCCCGGGCCAGGGTCGCCGCCGGCAGGCCGCCGGTGTGCCACAGCTCGTCGGACCAGACCAGGCACAGGTCGCCGAGCAGGATCGCCGCGCCTGTGCCGAACCCGTCCGGGTCGCCGTGCCATCGCCCGGCCCGGTGGAGGTCGGCGAACCGGCGGTGCACCGCCGGCCCGCCCCGCCGGGTGGCCGAGCCATCCATCACGTCGTCGTGGATCAGCGCGCTGGCCTGGACCAGCTCCAGCGCCGCCACGGTGGACACCAGCGGGTCCGAGTCGGCTCCGCCGGCACCCCGACAGGCCCAGTACGCGAACGCGGGGCGCAGCCGCTTGCCGGCACCGAGCACGAACGCTTCCACCGTCTCGGCGATCGGGAGGGTGGCGGCGTCGACGGTGGACATGTGGGCGCGCTGCCGGCCGAGGAAGTCTGCCAGCGCCTTCTCTACCCGCGCCCGCAGGCCGGCGGGGTCCACCGGTGAGGTCACTCCGCGACGCTATCGGGCGGCGGAGGGCGGGCGCGCCGCGCCCCACCCGCGGCCGCCCGGCGTTGGCCGGTGGTGGCTGACCGTCCGGTGGTGGCTGACCGGGCAGCGGCCGGCGGGGGCTGGACTGGCGCCGGAAGGCAGTCGGACACGGCCATGGTGAGGCGCTCGTAGGTGCGCACCGCCGGCACGTCCCGGTGCTGGAGCAGCAACGGGTGCAGGTGGCGCAGCCCGGTCGCCGCCCGGACCGAGCCGGCGCGGATGGTGTTGCGCAGCGCCCGCATCGCCACCCGGCAGGCCAGCTCGACCTCCCCGAGCTCCAGGTAGCTGCGGGCCAGGCAGGCACCGTACACCGCCGAGGCGCGCGGCCCGGCGCCCCGGCGCGGCGCACCCAGCCGCCGGGCTGCCCGCAGCGGCCGGCCGAGCGCCGCCAGGCACCGCCCGGTCATCGCGGTCAGCTCGGGCTGGTCGAGCCAGTAGAGCCAGCGCGGCTCCTGCCCCGGGCGGGACCGGTCGGCGATCTGCTCGGCGGCGGCCAGCGCGGAGTGGGCGGTGCGCCGCTCGCCGGCCCGGGCGGCGGCCAGCGCGACCCGGTGCAGCAGCAGCGCTTGGGTGAGCGCGGACGAGCCGACGCCCGCTCCGGCCCGGGCGGTGTGGGCGAGCAGCAGCGCCTCGTGCGGGTCGCCGCCCGCCAGGTTGAGGTGGCTGAGGCAGCCGAGCACATGAGCGGCGAACGGTGGATCCGCCCCCGCCACCGCGGCGCGCAGTGCCACCCGGTAGGCCCGCCAGGCGGCGACTGGATCTCCGGCATCGGCGCGCACCCACCCGGTGAGCTGCGCCAGCTCCGCCACCAGCCGGAGCAGCCGCCGGCGGCGCCCGGCGGGGACCGCCGGCAGCAACGCCACTGCGGCGCGCAGCTCCCGGTCGGCGTGCCGGACCAGGTCGAGCCCACCGAGCAGGTCGTCGGTGCGGCGCAGCTCGCCGAGCCGGGTCTCGAGCCGGCCCAGCGACTGGTCGGTCGGGTCGCTGGAGCCGGTAGCCGGGGCGGGGGCCGGAACGAGCGCGCCGGGTCGGGAGGCCCGCACGCCAGGGATGCCCGGGCTCGGCTGGTCTGGCGGCTGGTCGGCCGGTGGGTCGGTCGGTAGGACGGTCGGTGGGACGGTCGGCCCGGCCAGCCAGGCGAGTGCCAGCTCCCGCAGGTCGCGGTCGCTGGCGCCGCCGGAGCTGTCCAGCGCCGTCAGCAGCTCGTCGGAGGTGGGCGGTCGCCACAGCAGCCGGTGGTCGAGGAAGCGCCGGTCGCCGGCCGGCGTGTTCCGCCGCCCGATGGCCGCCGCCGCCTCCAGCTCCTCCAGCGGGGCGTCCAGCACCACCGCCAGCCAGCCCAGCCAGAACGCGCCGGGAACCCGCTCGTCGCGTTCCCACCGGGAGACCTCGTGCCGGCTCACAGTGGGCAGGCCGGCCGCCGCGCACAGCCGCTCGGCCAGTCGCAGCTGGCTAAACCCGCGGGCGATCCGGAGCCGGGTCAACACCGCCCCGACCGGCTCCGTGCCGCCCGCGGCCCGGTCCCGTGATCGTGCTCCCATGCCGCCCTCCCGCTGCTCGCTGGCCGCGACCTCGCTTCATTCTTAGCACGCCCGTACGACGTCAGCGGTGGGCGGACAGGTAGGCGAGCCCCGCCAGCACCCCCGGCGGTGGTCCGCGCCCCGCCCGGGGAACGACTCCGGTGAGTCGGTGCCAGCCCTGATGCACCGGCCGTCCCGGCGGGTGACAATCCGGGTGAGCGCGGCGAAAGGAGTCCATGATGCCAGTCCCACGCTCCGGCTCCGGGCCGGCTGACCGCCCGGCCGGACTGATGTGGCCGCCGGTCGAGCTGTCCGGAGTCACCGAGCTGCGGCTGCACGGGGTGGGTGGGCAGACGCCTGAGCAGTTGCTCGGCGACCTCGCGCCACAGCAGGTGGCCGGCGACCGGATCGCCGGGTTCTACCGCACCGGAGACGTACGGGGCCGCCACGTCGAGGCGTACTCCTGGGGTGGGTTGACCTCCTACAGTGGCTGGCGGGTGCTCTGGATCCTGCTGCTGCCGTTCGCACTGGCCAATGTGGCTGGATGGATGTGCACTCCGGGCACCCACCGGGACCCCCGGCGGTTCCGGCCGCACCGGACCGCGGTGCGCTGGGCCTCGCTGGGGCTGACCGCCAACCTGGTGGTGGTGCTGGCGATGACCGGCATGGACCTGGTCGGCTACCAGTGCGGCGGGCAGGCCGGCTGCGCCGGCGACCGGTGGTGGCTGGCCGGGTTGCGGGCCGGCTGGGTGGCCGACCATCCCGGCCGGCGGCTGCTGCTCGGGGTACTGCTGCCGCTGGCGGTGCTGACCGTGCTGGCGGTGCTCACCCTGCGCTCGATCCAGCGGTACGAGGAGGTGGAGCCCCCGGTGGCCACCGGTCGCCGGCTGCGGCGCAGCCGCGGTGGCGCCGCCCAGCCCGGGTTCGGTCTGGCCGACCGTGGCTTCTGGGACGGCCGCCGCGCCTCCCTGGACCTCGGCTTCCTGCACCTGGCCACCGGGCTGGCGGCGCTGGCGATGATGCTGGCGCACACCGCCCACACCGCCGGCCAGGTGGCCGGAGCGCCGGTCGCGGTGCCGGTGCTCTGGCTGGTCGCGCTGGTGGCCGGCGGCGCGACGCTGGCCGGCGTGCTGCTGCTGGCCGCACTCGACGCGTGCCCGCGGTCGCTGCCGGGCGGCCTGCTCGCCACCGCCGCTGGCGCTCTCGTGTCCGCCGGCTGGTACGCCGTCGCCCAGCCCGGGTTCGCGACCCTCGCCGGCGCCAACCTTCCCGGGTTGCGGAACGCCACCAACCTGGCCTTCACGGCCATCTTCGGCACCCTGCTGCTGGTGCTGGTGTCCACGTTGCTCGGCCGCCGGGAGCGGAGCGGGTTCGGCGGGTTCGGCCCGCTGGTGGCGCTGGTGCTCGGGGTGTCCATCCTCGACGCCGGGCTGCTGGCGGTACTGGTCAGCGCCGCCCGGCTGCTCGGCGGCGGGCTGGCGATCTACCCGGTGATCCTGTTCTCGCTGCCCTACCTGGTGCTGGTGCCGCTCGGGGTCGGGCTACTGTTCGGCCTGTACCAGCTGTGGAGGGTCTGGCGTGCCGGGCGGACCTGGACCGGGGTCCGCGACTGGTACGCCGGGCACGTGACCCGGCCGGCCGGCGAGCCGGAGTGGACGGTCGACGCTCTCGCCGGTCCGGGCGCACGCCGGTGGGCGGCCGGAGTGGCGCGGTTCCGCCGGCTGGCCGAGCTGCCGCGGGAGACCGACCGGCTGCTGGTCGCGACCGGGGCGGTCGGCGTGGCGATCCTGCTGGCGGTGGAGGTCCAGGTCTGGTTGCTCGGGGGGCCGGTCTGGCAGACCCCCTGGACCCGCACCGTCAGCGCGTACCTGGGGGTGGGCCTGCCGGTGCTGCTGGTGCTGCTGCTGCGGCGCGGGTGGCGGAGCCTGGACAGCCGGCGCCGGATCGGCGTGCTCTGGGACGTCTTCACGTTCTGGCCGCGCGTCTACCATCCGCTGGCGCCACCGTCCTATGCCGAGCGGGCGGTCCCGGAGCTGCAACGGCGGCTGTGGCGGATCCACGACAGCGGCGGCCGGGTGGTCCTCGCCGCGCACAGCCAGGGTAGCGTGCTCGCGGCCGCGGCACTGGTGCAGCAGGACGGCCGACCACCCGGCGGCGACCAGGTCGCGCTGGTCACCTTCGGCTCGCCACTGGGCACGCTGTACCGGTGGGCGTTCCCGGCCTACTTCCACGATGACCTGCTCCGCCGGCTGGTGCCGTCGGCCGGGTCCAGTGTGGAGCTGGTGGCCTGGCGAAGCTACTACTACCAGACCGACTACGTCGGGCGCGAGGTGTTCGTGGTCCCGGGGGTGGGGGTGGACACCGAGCTGCCCGACCCGCCGACCTCCTGGCACATCCTCGACCAGCCGGCGCCGAGGCCGGGCAGCCACTCCGGCTACTGGTCCGACCCGGCGGTCTGGCGGGAGGTCGAGCGGCTGTCCGGGGAGCGGCGACTTCCGGTGCGGTAGTGGTCGCGCTCGGGCGGTCCGGTGGGATACCGTCCGGCGTGGCCGGCCCGGTGGCGGTGCGGCGAAGCTCGCGGCACGTTACTTCTCCGGGTTGGAAGCACGGTACGCCAGGGGACGGACCGATCCACCGGGCAAGCCGACCGGTTCGCCCGGCTGTGGGTCCGCAAGGAAGCATGCACGGGCGCGAGTTTGTATCGGGCATAGCCCCGGCCGGTTCGGTGGCGAGCCGTTGCTGTTCGGCGGCCCAGGTCAACACGTCCAAGATGGCCTGCGCCTGTGTCGGGGCGAGGCGTCGGGCAGCTCGATAGAGCGTCGCGAGGTCGACGGCGGCGTCGATGTGGTCGATCACGTCGTCGAGCCGCCCGGCGAGCCGGTAGATGTCCTCCCGGACGAACGGCGTGACGAACGAGCGGTCGAGCTGCTCGATGATCACGTGGGTGGTGCCGTCGCCGGCGTGCTCGGTGTTGTGCATGCGTTTGGCGAGCTCCGCCCAGCGCTCGTGCGGCGCGGCGCGAAGCACCATGAGAATGGGGCTCTACGCCACGAAGCGGGGACGGCGCCTTCTGATCCGTGGTGTGGTGATGGTAGGCCATTCGATTCCGCAGTGCAGCAGTAGCCTGAGTCGGTAGTGGTCGAAGCGGCGGTAGCCGTGGCCGATGCGGCGGATCTTC
>WHTQ01000143.1 GCA_009377645.1 Micromonosporaceae bacterium
CCAGGCGGCGCCGATCATCGACGAGCACGGCCTGGACCGCACCGAGCTGGCGCGGACGCTGCTGCACACCCTGCTGACCCAGATCATGCTGGACGGGGTGTTCCTGGCCGACCCGCACCCGGGCAACCTGCTGCTGCTGCGGGACGGCCGGCTGGGCCTGCTCGACTTCGGCTCGGTTGGCCGGCTCGACGCCAACGTGCGGTTCGTGCTGCAACGGCTGCTGCTCGCCGTCGACTCCGCCGACCCGACCGCCCTGACCGACGCGCTGGTGGACATCGTGGACCGTCCGGAGGACATCGACGAGACCGCGCTGGAGCGGGCGATCGGCCGGTTCATGGCCCGCCACCTCGGTCCCGGCCTGGCGGTCGACGTGGCGATGTTCACCGACCTGTTCCGGCTGATCAGCCGGCACGGCATCGGGATACCGCCGGAGCTGGCCGCGGTGTTCCGGGCACTGGCCACGGTGGAGGGTACGCTCGCCCAGCTGGCGCCCGGCTTCCGGATCGTCGACGAGTCCCGCGCGTTCGCGGTCGCGCACCTGCACGAGGCGGCGGTGCCCGGCACCCTGCGGGCCACCGCGATGGCCGAGCTGGTCAAGCTGCTGCCGCTGGTGCGCCGGCTGCCGCGCCGGCTGGACCGGATCACCAGCGCCCTGGAGCACGGCCGGCTCTCGATCGGCACCCGGCCGTTCGCCGACGACCGGGACCGCCGGCACCTGACCCGGCTGGTCCACCAGAGCCTGCTCACCCTGCTCGCCACCGCGACCGGGATCGTCGCCGCGATCCTGCTCGGCACCGCCGGCGGTCCGCAGGTGGCCACGGATGTCAGTCTCTACCAGCTGATCGCGTACAGCCTGCTGATCGTCAGCGCGGCGCTGGCGTTGCGGGTGCTCACCTCGATCCTGCGCAGCGAGTAGCCGTTACGGGCCCCGGCCGGTCAGCGCCAGCCGGATCAGCTCGGTGCGGGAGCTGAGCCCGGCCTTCTGGAAGATCTTGCGGAGGTGGTAGTCCACCGTCCGGGGGCTGAGGAACAGCCTGGTTGCGATCTCGCGGTTGGTCGCGCCCTCGCTGACCGCGGCGGCGATCCGCTGCTCCTGCGGGGTGAGCACGGCCCGCGTACGCGACTGCGGCGGCTGCTCCTGCGCCCGGCGCGGCTCGCGTTCGCCGGCGGCCCGCAGCTCGGCCTGGGCCCGGTCCGCCCAGACCGGCGCGCGGAGCCGCCGGAACGTCTCGAACGCGGCCCGCAGGTGCGGCCGGGCGTCGAAGCGGCGCCGCGCCCGGCGCAGGTGCTCCCCGAACAGCAGCTCGGTGCGGGCCTGCTCGAGCGGGGCGTCGGTCTGCGCGTGCCGGGCGAGCGCCTGCCGGAACTGGAGCTCGGCGGCACCGGCCGGCGCGGTCTCCGCGGTCTCCGCGGTCTCCAGCAGCGCCCGGCTGCGGGCCGCGAGCGCCAGCAGATCCGGGGCGCCGGAGGTGTCGGCCCAGATCGCGAACTGCTTGAGCGGGCGGGTCGCCTGGTCCGGCCGACCGGCCCGTACCGCGGCCTCGACCAGCTCGGGAACCGGGCGCAGGGCGGTCTGCGGGTGGGTCGGCGGGTCGCCGCGGTCGATCGCGGACAGGTGGGCCAGCGCCTCGGCCGGCCGGCGGGCCGCGAGCTCGAGCACGGCCAGCGCCCGGTACGCGGTCGTGGTCGCGCCGGCCAGCCGGTGGGCCGCACCGGCCAGTACGGTGTCGGCGAGCTCGCGGGCGTCGTGCTCGCGGCCGCGCCAGGCGGCGAGCAGGGCGAGCGTGCTCTGGTGCTGGTAGGCGACGTACGGCTGCCCGGTCTCCTGCGCCAGCCGGAGCCCTTCCGTGGCGTACCCTTCGGCGATCGCGAACCGGCCGCACCCCAGCTCGTCGGCGGCGAGGTCGCACAGGGTCCAGGCCAGGGTGCCGGTCGCGCTCACCGCCCGGGCGCGCGCGACCGCCCGGCGGCGCAGTCGCCGGGCCCGGACCGGGTCGCCGAGGTCGTGCAGCAGCCCGCCCGCCCAGCAGAGCTCGGCCGGGTCGGTCAGCGCCTCGATCGCCGCCAGGTCACCGGGGGCCAGCCCGGGTTCGGCGCCGGTCGGCACCCGGCCGGCCGCCCGGTACAGCCGGGTCAGCACGTCCCCGGTGCCGGGGCCGGGCGGGGGGAGGGACTCGATCATGCCGGTGACCGTGGACCAGGCGTCGACCGCGCCGGCGTGCCCACTCGCCTCCCCGAACAGCAGCAGCGGACCGGCGCCGTGGCGCAGACCACCGGTCCGCAGCAGGTCGGTGACCACCGGCAGCAGCAGCGTCACGGCGTCCGCGGGCAGGCCGGGCCGTCCGGCCCGCACCGCGACCTGTGCCTGCAACGTGGCGATCTCCGGCCGGAGGTTCCGCCGGGCCGGGTCGACCCGCTCCGCCCGGGCCAGCAGCTCCCCGGCCCGATCCGGGTCGCCCGCCTCCCACCAGGCGGCCGCCGCCGCCACCAGCCGGCGGGCGCGCGACGGGCGGGAGGCGCTGAGCTCGCCGGCGCGCTCCAGGTAGACCGCTGCGGCGGCCGGGCCGGTGCCCCGGCGGGCCCGCTCGCCGGAGTGCTCCAGCGCGGCGGCCACCGGTTCGTCCGGTCCGTCGACCGCCTGCCCGAGATGCCAGGCCCGGCGGTCGGGATCACCGGCTGGCGGCGCGGCCAGCGCGGCGGCCAGCGCCCGGTGGGCGGCCCGCCGGGTGGTCGGGCTCGCCGCGTGATAGACCGCCGAGCGGACCAGCGGATGTCGGAAGCTCAGGGCGGCCCCGTCGGCGACGATCAGGTCGTCCAGCTCACCGGAGGCCACCGATGTCGTGACGTCGACCCCCAGCAGGTGGGCGGCCCGCCGGATCGTGTCGACCGGCGCGGCGCCGGCCACCGCGGCCAGCAGCAGGACCTGTCGGGCGGCCGGGTCCAGCTCAGGCACCCGGTCGAGGAAGGCGCGTCGCTGGCCGGCCGGCAGCGGCATCGGCTCGTGCACCACCGCTCCCCGCCAGCCGGTGGCCGCCAGCTCCCGGATCGCCAGCGGGTTACCGCCGGTCATCGCCAGCAGCGCAGCCTGCTCGGCGACCGACCGCCGGCGCCGGCTCTGCCCGGCCAGCAGCACCCGGGTCGCCGCCCGGTCCAGCCCGCCCAGCGGAAGGTCGAACAGCCCGACCGGGTCCACCGGCCGCGCGGCGTCCGGCCGGGCCGCCAGCACCAGCGCGATCGGCTCCGTGGCGAACCGCCGGGCAGAGACCGTGAGTGCGTCCAGCGACGCCGGGTCGGCCCAGTGTGCGTCGTCGACCAGGCACAGCACCGGCCGGTCGCGGGCCACCTGCGCCAGCAGTGACAGCGTCGCCAGCGCCACCAGGAACGGCTCCGGCGCCGGGCCCGACCGGCGACCGAACACCACCTCGACACCGCGCGCCTGCGGTCCGGGGATCCGCCCGAGCCGGTCCAGCACCGGCAGCAGCAGCCGATGCAGGGCGGCGTAGCTGAGATCCGCCTCCGGCTCCACCCCGGCCGTGTCCAGCACCCGCATCCCGTCCGCCCGGCCGGCCGCGTACTCCAGCAGTGCGGTCTTTCCGATGCCCGGCTCCCCGTGCAGGACCAGGCCCCCGCCCTGGCCCGCGCGGGCCAGCTCGAGCAGCGAGTCGATCGCCGCCTGCTCCGTCACCCGGCCGAGCAGCACCGGCCTGGCGTGGTCGGCTGCTCCGGTGCTCAGTGGCACGACTCCCCTACCGAAACCTGCGGAACTCACCGGCACCAGGATCGCCGCAACCCGGGGCCGCGGCATCCGTCCCGGAGCGGCTCCTGGCCTACGCCGTCCGGCGTACCGTCGTGACCACGATCCCACCGGTCGCCGGCTTCATGACCGTTTTCAGGTCGGCTTCACGCTCGTCTCCGCGGTCCCAAGCGTGCAACCGGGTGGACGGGTAGGCTAGCCGGTCCGGTCCGACTGGAAGAACTCGGTCAGCACCGGCCCGAGGACGTCGTCGGCCACGCCGTGCCACTCGCCGGGCAGGCTTCGGTGCGTGCCGGCCGGCAGCGCCGCGGCGACGGCGGCCGCCCAACCGGTCAGGTCGTCGGAGCTGCCCTGGCTGTCCAGCACCAGCGTGGGCACCCGGACCGTCCGCAGCAGCCCCACCGACGCGGCGTCGGAGATGATGCAGTCGTAGACCAGCGTGTGCGCGACCGCCGCCAGCGTCGGCATTGTCTCCATCTCGGCGATGACCTCCGGCGGTACGCCGATCGACCGCTGGAAGAACTCGGCCGCCTCGTGCTGGCGGCCGGCCGCCACCAGGCTGGCGAGCTCGCGCGTGAAGTCCGTCTCCCCGGTCGGGGTCTCGCTGTCGCCGATTGGCGGTTCGAGCAGGGCGAGCCTGGTCAGCGGCAGCCCGTTCGCGGCGGCGTGCAGCGCGAGCAGCCCACCGGAGGAGAAGGCGTAGCCGTACGCCGAGCCGCCGGCCTCGGCGACCACCGCCCCGAGGTCGTCGATCTCGCGCTCGATCGCGTACGGGAGGGTGTCGCCGCTGCCGCCCCGCCCGCGCCGGTCGTAGGTGTAGACGGTGAAGTCCGCCGCCAGCATCTCCGCCAGCGAGCGCAGCGAACCGAAGCCGCTGTAGCCGCCGGCCGCGTCCACGAAGACCAGCGCCGGGCCGGCCCCGCTCCGCTCGCCCGCGATCGTGGTGCCGTCGGCCGAGCGTACGCGGAAGGCTTCGGCGCGGGTCGTCGGGTGCTCTGTCACGCCGCCGAGGCTAGCCGAGTGTGCGTTGGGGGTTGGTACCGCAGCGCCGTATGGGCGGGCCGGTTCGGTCCAGTACGAACCGGAGTCGTGCCAGCGGGTCGGCGAGCGGCAGTTCGACCAGCCGGTAACCATGCCCGGTGTACGCGTCGACCAGCACCTCGTGCGTGCGCAGGGCTTCGTCGAAGCTCTGGCGCCGTTCGGTGTCGTTGCGGTAGACCTCCGGCCAGGGTGGCGCGATGAACACCTCGGCCCGATATCGGAAGGCCGCTACCGCCGCCTCGACGTGTATGCGGGCGGCTGGTGCCCGATCAGGTGGTAGTAGCCGGGTAGTCCGGGGATCGCGTGGTCGAAGAACACCGGCCCTGGCTGCTGCTGTGCCCACCGGTAGGAGCGGATCTCCCAGGACAGCATCAGCTCGGCGAACAGCTCGCGATCGGCCCAGGGCAGGGCCGAGCCGCCGATCAGGGCCTGGTCCTTGACGATGGCCCGCCCGGCCTCCGGCGCGGTGCCGAATCCAGCGTCGCGCAACAGCTCGATCAGCGTGGTCTTGCCGGCTCCCGGGCCGCCGGTGATGACGATCAGATCCTCGGGTGTGCTCGTCATGCCGCCCATCCTCAGCACCGGCCAGAGGCGGGGTCGAACCGCCGACCTTCCGATTTCAGGTACCCGCATTTCCCAGCTCAGGGGTAGTATGCGGGCGGTTCGTGCGATCCACGAGCGATACCGGACAGAGCAGTCGGGAGCCTGGATCTGGTGTCAGACATCCCATGAGCGTTGTTGTCAAGCAGCAAGTTCATGATCTTTCTGGTGGTGTGCCCAGGCGGTGTCCTCGTCGTAGGTGGTGCCGGTTTTGAGGCAGCCGTGCAGGATGCCGACGAGCCGGTTGCCGAGTTGGCGCAGCGCGGCCCGGTGGCCGGCTCCGCGGGCCTGCTGCTGGTCGTGGTAGGCGCGGGCACCGGGTGAGCCGCCCAGGGCGGCGAAGGCTTGCAGGCCGAGGGCGTCGATGAGCCGGTCGTTGTGGACGTATCGGGCCAGTACGATCTTCTTCTTGCCGGACTGGCGGGTGATCGGGCTGGTGCCGGCGTAGTTCTTGCGGGCCTTCGCGTCGACATAGCGGGTCTTGTCGTCGCCGAACTCGGCCAGCACCCGGGCGCCCAGCAGCACACCCAGGCCGGGCTGGCTGCGGTAGATCTCAGCGTCCGGGTGCTGGCCAAAATGCGCCTCGACCTGCCCCTGCATGGCCTCGATCTGGGCGGCCAGGACGGTCAGGATCGCCACCTGGGTACGCACCGTGGCCGCGTAGGCGCCGGCCACCACGCCCGGCAGGCTCAGGTGTGGCGCCCGCAGCGCGGCCTGGATCTTCGCGGTCTTGCCGGGGATGTCACGACGGCGGGCGCCGCGTAGTGCCGCGGCGATCTGCTCGGTGCCCAGCGCGGCCGCCGAGACCGGATCGGGTGCCGTATCCAGCAGCTGCAACACGTCAGGGGCGGCCAGGTCGTCGTAGGCTGCCGCCGCGGCAGGGAAGAAGTCCAGCAGCGCCCGGCGCAGCCGCAGCAGGTGGCGGGTCTTGTCCCAGATCAGGGTCTTATGCGCCCGGGTGATCACCTTCACCGCCTCGGCCAGGTCGCTGTCGCCGGCGACCGGGCGCAGCTGATGCCGGTCGGTACGCACCATGTCCGCCAGGGTGTGCGCATCCCCGGCGTCGCTTTTAGCCCCGGACACGCCATGACGTTCCCGGTAGCGGGCCACCTGCAACGGGTTGATCGCATACACCAGGTAGCCGGCGGCGATCAGCGCCTGCACCCACGGGCCGCGTTCGGTCTCGATCCCGACGATCACCTGCACCGGCTCGTCATCGTCCTCGCCCACATGCCCGCCGATCATCGCGTGCAACCGGGCCATCCCGGCGATCCCCTCCGGCAGCCGGGCCCTGCCCAACCTGCGACCGGTCTCGTCCTGTAGTTCGACGTCGTGGTGGTCCTCAGCCCAGTCGTCTCCCACCAGCAGCAACAACTCCCTGGCCCTCCTCACCATCCACAGTGCTTCCCATCGGTAGCCTGCGGGAGAACTACCAGCAACCTAATGATCAAGTGCTCACGCCACGGCGGGCGGGCACGACATCCCATCAGCGGTCTGGTCTCCCGGGCTACCGGCAGGGGCACGATCTGACACTAGGACTCAAGGTCCAGGCCGCATAGGTGCTCACCCGCCAGCGGCTACCGGACCCGAGCCTGCCCGAAGGCCCGACCCGGTTGCTCTAGCACTCATTAGGCCGCCTGGCGCCGCCCGTACCGCTGCGGAGCCGCCTCGCCCGAGGTACCCAGCATCGCCCCGATCGCCGACCACGGGTGCCCCTCCGCCCGGGCGGCATCCACCGCCTGCGCCAGCTGCCGCTCACCGGTCGACCGATCCATGACCGCAGCCCGGATGGCCGCCAGCGCGCGGGCATCACGAACACCAGCCGATCCCGGCTCGTGGTCCTCGAACCGTCGAGCCAGGGTGTCCGCGTGATCGATGATCTCTTGCATGGTGCGTGGCATAGTCATCACCTCCTGAGGTATCTCGGGCGGGCAGGCATCGCGTGGACGATCGCTGGCCACGGTTGGCCGGTAACAACGCCAACCTCCAGCAGGTTAGCCGCACGGTCTGGCCATGAAACCGTCCTCGAGATACTCGACCCGGATTGGGTGGTTGTAGGCGTGAAGCATGTCGTCGTCAGCGATCTCATCACATCCACAATCGGCCGCATCCACGAGCAACCGGTGGCTCTCCGAGGCGACTTGGGCCACGGTTGGCTGATTCCGGGGTTGGTAAGTCTGTGACCTGGGGTTTTGGTGCGGTAGGCACGCACTAAGCAGGCTGGTTCTATCGTGACGGCCGTGGCGTACGTGTGGACGGTGAAGACGGCCTCGGGGGCGCGGGCGGTGCAGATCGTGCACTCCCAGTACCGGCGATCGCGGGACATCGAGCACATCGGGTCCGCGCACACCGACGCGGACCTGGAGTTGCTCAAGGCCGTGGCGCGGCAGCGGCGCTGCGAGGTCGAGGCGGCAGCATCTTCGCCAACATCGGCATCACCCTGCTCGAGGCCGGGCTCGGCTTCGGGCTCGGGATGGGAATCGGCATCCCAGTCGGGTTCCTGCTGGCCCGGGTCCGGCTGCTCGACGACGTGACCCGGCCCTACCTCGACGTGCTCAACGCGACCCCCC
>WHTQ01000101.1 GCA_009377645.1 Micromonosporaceae bacterium
ACAGCGATGGCGGGACAGAAGATCCGCATCAGGCTCAAGGCATACGACCACGAGGTTGTCGACTCGTCGGCGCAGAAGATCGTGGAGACGGTGACCCGGACCGGCGCGAACGTGGCCGGCCCGGTGCCGCTGCCTACCGAGATCAACCGGTTCTGTGTGATCCGCTCGCCGCACAAGTACAAGGACTCGCGCGAGCACTTCGAGATGCGGACGCACAAGCGACTGATCGACATCCTCGACCCGACCCCGAAGACGGTGGACTCGCTGATGCGGCTCGACCTGCCGGCCGGCGTCGACATCGAGATAAAGCTGTGAGGGAAGTGTCGGGCCGCCAGCGAGGTGGAGCGGAGCGGAGCCGAGCGGTCAAGCGGCCCGAGCGGAGAGGTAAGAGATGGACCGGCAAGTGAAGGGCATCCTGGGCACCAAGCTCGGCATGACCCAGGTCTGGGACAACAACCGGGTGGTCCCGGTGACGGTGGTGCAGGCCGGGCCGTGCGTGGTGACCCAGGTGCGGACCCCGGACAAGGACGGGTACCAGGCGGTCCAGCTGGCGTACGGTGTGACCAACCCCCGCCGGGTCAACCAGCCGGAGGCCGGGCACTTCGCCAAGGCCGGAGTGGCGCCGCGCCGCCACCTGGTGGAGCTGCGCACCACCGACGCGAGCGAGTACGCGCTCGGCCAGGAGGTCAGCGCCGACACCTTCGCGTCGGGGCAGTTCGTGGACGTGACCGGCAAGACCAAGGGCAAGGGCTTCGCCGGCGTCATGAAGCGGCACGGGTTCCACGGCCTGAAGGCCTCGCACGGGGTGGAGCGCAAGCACCGCTCGCCCGGCGCGATCGGTGGCTGCGCCACGCCCGGGCGGGTCTTCAAGGGCACCCGGATGGCGGGCCGGATGGGTGGCGTGCGCTTCACCGTCCAGAACCTGACGATCCAGTCCGTGGACCAGGAGAACAACCTGCTGCTGGTCCGGGGCGCCATCCCCGGCCCGAAGGGTGGGCTGGTGCTGGTGCGGACGGCGGTCAAGAAGGGGGCACCGGCATGACCTCAACGGACACGTCGGAGCGGTCAAGCGAAGCCAGCGACGCCGTGAGAGTTATAGATGTGATCGGGGTCGACGGGTCGACCGCCGGCTCGGTGGAGCTGCCGGAGGCGATGTTCGACGTGCCGGCCAACATCCCACTGATGCACCAGGTGGTGATCGCCCAGCTGGCGGCCGCGCGGCAGGGCACCCACAAGACCAAGACCCGCGGCGAGGTACGCGGCGGCGGCCACAAGCCGTGGCGGCAGAAGGGCACCGGCCGCGCCCGGCAGGGATCGCGGCGCGCCCCGCAGTGGAAGGGCGGTGGCGTGGTCCACGGCCCGGTGCCGCGGGACTACGCGCAGCGGACCCCGAAGAAGATGAAGGCGGCCGCGCTGCGCGGTGCGCTGTCCGACCGGGCCCGGGACGGCCGGGTGCACGTGGTCGAGGCCTTCGTCAGCGGCGAGACCCCGTCCACCAAGGCGGCGATCGCGACCCTCCGGAAGGTCACCGAGGTGAAGCGGGTGCTGGTGGTGCTCGACGACGCCGACGAGCTCAGCTGGCTCTCGCTGCGCAACGAGCCGAGCGTGCACCTGCTGGAGACCGGCCAGCTCAACACGTACGACGTGCTGGTCAACGACGACGTGGTCTTCACCACCGGGGCGCTCTCCGCATTCCTGGGGAGGGAGAAGTAGTGGCCACGATCGCGGACCCGCGCGACATCATCGTCGCTCCGGTCATCTCCGAGAAGAGCTACGGCCTGCTGGACCAGAACTGGTACACGTTCCTGGTCCGGCCGGACGCTAACAAGACCTCGATCAAGATCGCGATCGAGCAGATCTTCGATGTCCGGGTGATCACCGTCAACACCAGCAACCGGCAGGGCAAGCGCAAGCGCACCCGGACCGGCTGGGGGCGGCGCACGGCCACCAAGCGGGCGCTCGTGAAGCTCGCCGAGGGCGACCGGATCGAGGCCTTCGGCGGACCGGTGAGCTGAGGAGCAGATCGATGATAACCAACGTTGTGGGCGAGGTGGCTGGCCGGTTGTGCCAGCGTCGTATGACCTCGCTGCCCCGGTCGGTCGTTGCAAAGGATTATCGGCATGGCAATCCGTAGGTTCAAGCCCACCACCCCGGGCCGCCGGGGCGGCAGCGTCGCCGACTTCGGCGAGATCACCCGGTCGACGCCGGAGAAGTCGCTGCTGCGCCCGCTGCCGCAGAAGGGCGGGCGGAACGTCCACGGCCGGATCACCGCCCGGCATCAGGGCGGCGGGCATAAGCGCCAGTACCGGATCGTCGACTTCCGGCGCACCGACAAGGACGGGGTGCCGGCCAAGGTCGCCCACATCGAGTACGACCCGAACCGGACCGCCCGGATCGCGCTGCTGCACTTCGCCGACGGCGAGAAGCGCTACATCCTCGCCCCGAAGGACCTCCGGCAGGGGCACCGGGTCGAGTCCGGCCCGGCCGCCGACATCCAGCCCGGCAACAACCTGCCGCTGCGGAACATCCCGGTCGGCACCGTCGTGCACGCGGTGGAGCTGCGCCCGGGCGGGGGAGCCAAGCTGGCCCGGGCCGCCGGGGTCGGGATCCAGCTGCTCGGCCGGGAGAACCAGTACGCGACCCTGCGGATGCCCTCCGGTGAGATCCGGAAGGTGGACGTGCGGTGCCGGGCCAGCGTCGGCGAGATCGGCAACGCCGAGCAGTCCAACATCAGCTGGGGCAAGGCCGGGCGGATGCGGTGGAAGGGCAAGCGCCCGAGCGTCCGCGGGGTGGCGATGAACCCGGTCGACCACCCGCACGGCGGCGGCGAGGGCAAGAGTTCCGGTGGCCGCCACCCGGTGAACCCGCAGGGCAAGCCGGAAGGGCGTACCCGCCGCAAGAGCAAGGCCAACGACAAGCTGATCGTCCGCCGGCGCTCCAGCCGCAAGCGCGGTCGGGGCTAGGGCTGAGGAGGATCGACATGCCACGCAGTCTCAAGAAGGGTCCGTTCGTCGACGACCACCTGATGAAGAAGGTGGATACGCAGAACGAGAAGAACACCAAGCAGGTCATCAAGACCTGGTCCAGGCGGTCGACGGTCATCCCGGAGATGCTCGGGCACACGATCGCGGTGCACGACGGGCGCAAGCACGTGCCGGTGTTCGTCACCGAGGCGATGGTCGGGCACAAGCTCGGCGAGTTCGCACTCACCCGTACGTTCAAGGGCCACGACAAGGAAGACCGGAAGTCCCGCCGGCGCTAGCCGGCGGCGGTACGAGGAACAGGGGTTAACTCAGATGCCAGCAACGACCGACGCACCGGCGCCGCCCGGCGCGCGGGCGGTCGCGCGGTATGTGCGCACCTCCGCGTCGAAGGCGCGGCGGGTGGTGGACCTTGTCCGCGGGCTGCCCGCGAAGGAGGCGCTCACGGTGCTGCGGTTCGCTCCGCAGGCCGCCAGCGTGCCGGTCTACAAGGTGGTCGCGAGCGCGATCGCCAACGCGGAGAACAACGAGCAGCTGGACCCCGACTCGTTGCTCATCGCCGAGGCCTACGTCGACGAGGGCCCGACCATGCGGCGTTACCGCCCGCGGGCGCAGATGCGGCCGGGTCCGATTCGCAAGCGCACCTGCCACATCACGATCGCCGTGGAGGCGGTGCAGCCGGTCGCTTCGGCGGCCCCGCGCCGGCCGAGGAAGCCGGCCGCACCGGCCACGGCCGCCGCCCCGGCGGCGGCGCCCGAGACCACCGAGCCGGCCGAGGCGGCGGAGCCACCGGCCAGCGAGGCGCCGGCGAAGAAGGCCGCCGCCAAGCGGGCGGCGAAGCAGGCGCCGGCGAAGCAGGCCACCAAGAAGCAGGCCGCCAAGAAGCAGGCCGCCAAGAAGCAGGCCGAGGCCGAGGCGGAGGAAGTGACCGAAACCGCGGCCGAGATCGAGACCGCGGCCAAGAAGGCGCCGGCGAAGAAGGCGCCCGCGAAGAAGTCGGCGGCCAAGAAGGCGCCGGCGAAGAAGGCCGTCAAGAAGCAGGCCGAGGCCGAGGAAGGGACCGAGTAATGGGTCAGAAGGTTCACCCGCACGGGTTCCGGCTCGGCATCTCGACCGACTGGACCTCCCGCTGGTACGCCGACAAGCTGTACGCCGACTACATCGCCGAGGACGTCAAGATCCGCAAGATGATGTCCACCGGGCTGGAGCGGGCCGGGATCTCCCAGGTGGACATCGAGCGGACCCGGGACCGGGTCCGGATCGACATCCACACCGCCCGGCCGGGCATCGTGATCGGCCGCAAGGGGGCTGAGGCCGACCGGATCCGCGGCGACCTGGAGAAGCTGACCGGCAAGCAGGTGCAGCTGAACATCCTCGAGGTGAAGAGCCCGGAGTCGGACGCGCAGCTGGTCGCCCAGGGGGTGGCCGAGCAGCTCGCCAGCCGGGTCAGCTTCCGCCGGGCGATGCGCAAGGCCATGCAGTCGGCGATGCGCAACCCGCAGGTGCTGGGGATCCGGGTGCAGGTCTCCGGCCGGCTCGGTGGCGCCGAGATGTCGCGTACCGAGTTCTACCGGGAGGGGCGGGTCCCGCTGCACACGCTGCGCGCCAACATCGAGTACGGCTTCTTCGAGGCGCGCACCACCTTCGGCCGGATCGGTGTGAAGGTCTGGGTCTACAAGGGTGACGCGGTGCCCGGGCGGGAGCCGCCGTCGGAGGCCGCCGCGCCGGGCCGCCGCCGGGACCGGGATCGTCCAGACCGGCCGCGGGGACGGCGCTCCGGCTCCGCCGGCACCACCTCGACCGGGACCGACGCCGGTCGGGCCGCGGCCGCCGAACGATCCGCGCGCACGAGTCCGGCGGCGCCGCCGCCGGCCGCCGAGCCGACAGCTGCGGTGGGCGAGGTGGGCGCCGGTGCGAGCGAGGCTGCGCCGGAGGCGGGGACCGCGCCGGCCGAGACCGCGCCGGCCGAGACCGGTTCCGAGGAGGGTTGAGCCATGTTGATGCCGCGCAAGCCCCCGAAGGGCTTCCGCAAGCCGCACCACCCGAAGCGGTCCGGCCGCAGCAAGGGCGGGAACAAGGTGACGTTCGGCGACTACGGGATCCAGGCGCTGGAGCCCGCGTACGTGACCAACCGACAGATCGAGGCGGCCCGGATCGCCATGAACCGCCACATCAAGCGGGGCGGGAAGGTCTGGATCACGATCTTCCCGGACCAGGCGCTGACCAAGAAGCCGGCCGAGACCCGGATGGGCTCCGGCAAGGGCTCGCCGGAGTGGTGGGTGGCCAACGTCAAGCCGGGCCGGATCATGTTCGAGATGTCGTTCTCGAACGAGGCGGTCGCCCGCGAGGCGATGCGCCGGGCGATCCACAAGCTGCCGGTGAAGTGCCGGATCGTGACCCGCGAGTGGGGTGAGGCCTGATGGCTACCGGAACCAAGCCGGCCGAGCTGCGCGAGCTCTCGGACCCGGAGCTGGTCGAGCGCCTGCGCGAGGCGAAGGCGGAGCTGTTCAACCTGCGGGTGCAGGGCGCGACCGGCCAGCTGGACAACAACCGCCGGCTGCAGGTGGTCCGGCGGGAGATCGCCCGGATCTACACGATCGTCCGGGAGCGGGAGCTCGGGCTCTCGGCGGCGCCGGCCGAGTTCGCCGCCGCGCTGGAGCAGGCCGAGCAGGCTGAGCCGGCGAAGGCGGCCAAGCCAGCGAAGGCGGCCAAGCCAGCGAAGGAGGCGGAGCCGGCCGAGGCCGAGACCGCCGAGCCGGCGCGGGCGGCGTCATGACCACGAAGGAGAGCAGTACCGTGACCGACACCACAGCGTCCGGCAGCGTCCCACGCGGCCGGCGGAAGGTCCGCGAGGGTCTGGTGGTCAGCGACAAGATGGACAAGACCGTCGTGGTCGAGATCGAGGACCGGGTCAAGCACCCGCTCTACGGCAAGGTCCTGCGGCGCACCAGCAAGCTGAAGGTGCACGACGAGAACAACGCCTGCCAGACCGGCGACCGGGTGTCGTTGATGGAGACCCGACCGCTGTCCGCGACCAAGCGGTGGCGGGTCGTGGAGATTCTGGAGCGGGCCAAGTGAGCGAAGCGAGCCAGCGAGCGGCCGCCAGCGAGGCGGAGCGCGAGCGGAGCCGAGCGCCAGAAATCCCGGCCGGCTCCGGCGCCGGGCAGCGGCCCGAGCGGAGGTCACAGTGATTCAGCAGGAGTCGCGGCTGCGGGTCGCCGACAACACCGGGGCCCGGGAGATCCTCTGCATCCGGGTGCTCGGCGGCTCCGGCCGCCGGTACGCGGGGATCGGGGACCAGATCGTGGCCACGGTCAAGGAGGCGATACCCGGCGCCTCGATCAAGAAGGGCGACCTGGTGCGAGCGGTGGTGGTCCGCACCGCCAAGGAGAAGCGGCGCCCGGACGGCTCGTACATCCGGTTCGACGAGAACGCCGCCGTCATCCTCCGGGATGGCGGGGACCCGCGCGGGACCCGGATCTTCGGCCCGGTCGGGCGGGAGCTGCGGGACAAGCGGTTCATGAAGATCATCTCGCTGGCTCCGGAGGTGCTCTGAGCGCATGAAGATCAAGAAAAACGACCAGGTCGAGGTCATCGCCGGCAGGGACAAGGGTGCCCGCGGCAAGGTGATCGCCGCGTACCCGCGGACCAGCATGGTGCTGGTGGAGGGCGTCAACCGGGTCACCAAGCACACCAAGGTCCAGACCAGCCGGCGGGGTTCCCGGACCGGCGGGATCGTGCACCAGGAGGCGCCGATCCACGTCTCCAAGGTGATGGTGCTCGACCCGGACGGGGTCCGGAGCCGGGTCGGCTACCGGACCGACGAGCAGACCGGGGCGAAGGTGCGGTACGCCCGCAAGACCGGCAAGGAGCTGCCATGACCACCGTCGAAGCCCGTCCGGTCCCGGCGCCCCGGCTGCGGGAGCGGTACCGGACCGAGATCGCCGCAGCGCTGCGGGAGCAGTTCGGGTACCAGAACCCGATGCAGGTGCCGAAGCTGGTCAAGATCGTGGTCAACATGGGGGTGGGCGAGGCCGCCCGAGACGCCAAGGTGATCGACGGCGCGGTCCGCGACCTGACCACGATCACCGGCCAGAAGCCGCAGGTCCGGCGGGCGAAGAAGTCGATCGCCCAGTTCAAGCTGCGGGCCGGGATGCCGATCGGCGCCCGAACGACCCTGCGCAGCGACCGGATGTGGGAGTTCCTGGACCGGCTGCTGTCGATCGCGCTGCCCCGGATCCGGGACTTCCGCGGGCTGGACCCGAAGCAGTTCGACGGGCACGGCAACTACACCTTCGGGCTCACCGAGCAGGCGGTCTTCCACGAGATCGACCAGGACCGGATCGACGCGGTCCGGGGGATGGACATCACCGTGGTCACCACCGCGACCACCAACGACGAAGGCCGGGCGCTGCTGCGGCGCCTGGGCTTTCCCTTCAAGGAGAGCTAAAGGATGATAACCACCGTTGTGGGCCAGGTGGCGAGCCGGTTGTGCCAGCTAGGGCCCGACCTTGCCGCCCCGGTAGGTCGTTGCAAGGAGATCAGCTGATGGCGAAGAAGGCGCTGGTCAACAAGGCGAACGCGAAGCCGAAGTTCGCCGTACGCGCGTACACCCGGTGCCAGAAGTGCGGCCGGCCGAAGTCCGTCTACCGCAAGTTCGGGCTGTGTCGGGTGTGCATCCGCTCGATGGCTCACCGCGGTGAGCTGCCCGGCGTGTCCAAAGCCTCGTGGTGAGACTGGCCTCCTGGTGAACACCGAGCTGTTCGTCGCAGGCCCCCCGGTGGGGAACCGCGGCGAGAAAGGCAGATTCCACTCATGACCATGACCGACCCGATCGCCGACATGCTGACCCGGTTGCGTAACAGCAACCAGGCCTACCACGACCAGGTGGCGATCCCGTACTCGAAGCTGAAGGCGAACATCGCCGAGGTCCTCAAGACCGAGGGCTACATCGCCGCCTGGGCAGTGCAGGAGCCGCCCGAGGGCACGGTCGGCCGCAAGCTGCTGGTCGAGCTGAAGTACGGCCTGAACCGGGAGCGGAGCCTGGCCGGGGTACGGCGGGTGTCCAAGCCGGGTCTGCGGGTGTACGCGAAGGCGGCCGAGCTGCCCCGGGTGCTCGGCGGGCTCGGGGTCGCGATCGTTTCGACGTCCCAGGGCCTGCTGACCGACCGGCAGGCCCGCAAGCGAGGGGTGGGCGGGGAAGTCCTCGCCTACGTCTGGTGAGAGGAGGCTGCGGGAATGTCGCGAATCGGACGTAAGCCGATCTCGGTGCCGGCCGGGGTGGAGGTCGCCATCGAGGGCCGGAGGGTGCGGGTGAAGGGTCCCAAGGGGGAGCTGTCGCACACCCTGGCGGACCCGATCCAGGTCGAGCGGGACGAGTCCGGGGACCTGGCCGTCAGCCGCCCGAACGACGAGCGCCGGGCCAAGGAGCTGCACGGGCTGTCGCGTACCCTGGTGGCGAACATGGTCACCGGGGTGACCGACGGCTACCGGAAGACGCTGGAGATCAACGGGACCGGCTATCGGGTGACGGCCCGGGGAGCCGACCTGGAGTTCGCGCTCGGCTTCTCCCATTCGGTCACCGTCACGCCTCCGGAAGGGATCAGCTTCACGGTGGAGCGCCCGACCCTGTTCCACGTCTCCGGCATCGACAAGCAGCTGGTGGGTGAGGTCGCGGCGAACATCCGCAAGCTGCGGCCGCCGGAGCCGTACAAGGGCAAGGGCGTCAAGTACGCCGACGAGGTGATCCGGCGCAAGGCCGGGAAGGCAGGTAAGAAGTGAGTGCCGTATTGATGAAGCGGCAGCGGCGGGGCGGCGTCGCCCAGCAGCGGGCCGTGGCGCGGGCGCGGCGGCACTTCCGGGTGCGCAAGCAGGTCAGCGGCACCGCCGAGCGGCCCCGGCTGGTGGTGACCCGGTCGCTGCGGCACATCACCGTCCAGGTGGTGGACGACACCCGGGGGCACACCCTGGTATCCGCCTCGACCCTGGACCCGTCGATCCGCGGCGGGGCGGGCAGCAAGACCGAGCAGGCCTTGGCGGTCGGCGCACTGGCGGCCGAGCGGGCCACGGCGGCCGGGGTCACCCGGGTGGTGTTCGACCGGGGTGGCAACACCTACGCGGGCCGGATCGCGGCGCTGGCCGAGGCGGCCCGCGGCGGCGGGCTCGAGTTCTAAGACGTTCTAAGACGTTCTAAGACGTTCTGAGACGTACGGCTAGGGAAGGGTACCGAGATGGCAGGTCCACAGCGCGGCGCCGGCGGTTCGGGTGCGGCCGACGGTGGTCGTGGTGAGGGCGGCGGCCGGCGGGGCGGTCGCGACGGCCGCCGGGACGGCGGTCGGGGCGGCGCCCCCGCCGAGAAGAGCACCCATCTGGAGCGGGTGGTCACGATCAACCGGGTCGCCAAGGTGGTCCAGGGTGGCCGCCGGTTCAGCTTCACCGCCCTGGTGGTGGTCGGCGACGGCGACGGCACGGTCGGGGTCGGCTACGGAAAGGCCAAGGAGGTGCCGGCGGCGATCGCCAAGGGGGTCGAGGAGGCCAAGAAGCACTTCTTCAAGGTGCCCCGGATCGCCAGCTCGATCCCGCACCCGGTGCTAGGTGAGGAGGCCGCGGGGGTGGTGCTGCTCAAGCCGGCCAGCGCCGGGACCGGCGTGATCGCCGGCGGTCCGGTGCGGGCGGTGCTGGAGTGCGCCGGCATCCACGACGTGCTCTCCAAGAGCCTCGGCTCCTCCAACCCGATCAACATCGTGCACGCCACCGTGGCGGCGCTGAGGCAGCTGGAGACGCCGGAGGCGGTGGCCGCCCGACGGGGGCTGCCGGTCGAGGAGGTGGCGCCGGCGGCGATGCTCGCCAGCCGCGCCGCCAGCCCGCCGGCCCCGCGCAAGGCCACCGACGGCAGCCCGAGCGTGCCGGCGGGGGTGTGACGGCGATGGCGAAGCTGAAGGTGACCCAGGTCCGCTCCGGGATCGGCCGCAAGCCCAACCAGCGGGAGACGCTGCGGACGCTCGGGCTCAAGCGCATCCACCACACGGTGGTCAAGGAGGACCGTCCCGAGATCCGGGGCATGATCTTCACAGTCAGCCACCTCGTCGAGGTGGCTGAGGTCGAGGAGGTCGAGTAGTCATGGCGATCAAGGTGCACCACCTGCGGCCGGCGCCGGGTTCCAAGACCGCGAAGACCCGGGTCGGTCGCGGCGAGGGCTCGAAGGGAAAGAGCGCCGGTCGCGGCACCAAGGGCTCGAAGGCCCGCAAGCAGGTCCCGGCGACCTTCGAGGGCGGGCAGACGCCGATCCACATGCGGCTGCCGAAGCTGAAGGGCTTCCGGAACCGGTTCAAGGTCACCTACCAGGTGGTCAACCTGGACCGGCTGACGGAGCTGTTCCCGAGTGGTGGCGAGGTCGGGCCGACCGAGCTGGTCGCCGCCGGGGCGGTGCGCAAGGGAAAACCAGTGAAGGTGCTCGGTGACGGCGACCTCTCAGGCGTATCGCTGCAAGTCACCGCGCACGCGTTCAGCACGTCGGCGAAGCAGAAGATCGCCGAGGCGGGGGGAACGACGACGCTGATCGGGAAAGCAGGTTAGCTCAGAGCTGTCTGCAACCCGACAAGCTGTTAGCATCCGAGACCAGACCAGCCCCTCGCCTAGCCGGCGGGCCTCGCGCAGGAGGAAGAAGCTTGCTCTCCGCCTTTGTCAACGCGTTCCGTACGCCCGACCTGCGCAAGAAGATCCTGTTCACGATCTTCATCGTCGGGATCTACCGCCTTGGCGCCAACCTGCCCAGCCCCGGTGTCTCGTACGACCGGGTGCAGACCTGTGTGCGAGCCTTCGAGGACCAGGACAGCAGCGGCATCGGTGTGTTCACCCTGCTGAACCTGTTCTCCGGTGGGGCACTGCTGCAGCTGTCGGTGTTCGCGCTGGGCATCATGCCCTACATCACCGCGTCGATCATCATGCAGCTGCTCCGGGTGGTGATCCCGCGGCTGGAGCTGCTCCAGAAGGAGGGGCAGTCCGGCCAGGCGAAGATCACCCAGTACACCCGTTACCTGACGCTCGGGCTGGCGGTGCTGCAGTCCTCGGCGTTCGTGGCGCTGGCCCGCTCCGGGCAGCTGTTCGGCGGGGTGCAGTGCGAAAACGTGATCCCGGAGCGCATCGACACCGGCATCTCGGACTGGATCGTGGTGAGCACCCTGGTGGTCACCATGACCGCCGGCACCGGCGTGATCATGTGGCTGGGCGAGCTGATCACCGACCGGGGGATCGGCAACGGCATGTCCACCCTGATCTTCTGCTCGATCGCGGCGCAGCTGCCCAGCGAGGGGTGGCGGATCCAGCAGACCGAGGGTCCGGCCGCGTTCATCGCGCTGCTCGGGGTAGCGGTGCTGATCATCACCGCGGTGATCTTCATGGAGCTGGGCCAGCGCCGGATCCCGGTGCAGTACGCCAAGCGCATGATCGGCCGCCGGATGTACGGGAACACCTCCACCTACATTCCGCTGAAGATCAACCAGGCCGGTGTGATCCCGGTGATCTTCGCGTCCTCGCTGCTCTACCTGCCGCAGCTCGGCCTGCAGTTCGCCGACGACGGCACCGGCGACTACGGGCCGTTCTGGACCTGGGTGGCGGACAACATCGCCCGACCCAGTGCTCCGCTCTACATCGTCACGTACTTCCTGCTGATCATCTTCTTCACCTACTTCTACGTGTCGATCACGTTCAACCCGAACGACGTCGCGGACAACATGAAGAAGTACGGCGGGTTCGTGCCCGGCATCCGGCCGGGCAAGCCGACCGCGGAGTATCTGGACTTCGTGCTCTCGCGGATCACCCTGGCCGGCTCGCTCTACCTGGCGGTGGTCGCGGTGCTGCCCAACTTCTTCTTCATCTACCTCGATGACCAGCAGTTCAACAACTTCCCGTTCGGCGGCACCGCGGTGCTGATCATGGTGGGCGTGGGTCTCGAGTCGGTCAAGCAGATCGAGAGCCAGCTCATGCAGCGAAACTACGAAGGATTCCTGCGCTAGCGATGGTCGCCGGCGGGGGACCCGTTGACGACCATCCCGGCGGCTGGGAGGGTGCGTGAGACTCGTACTGGTCGGACCTCCTGGGGCGGGCAAGGGTACGCAGGCCGAGTTCATCGCCGCCCAGCTCGCCGTACCGAAGATCTCTACTGGTGAGATCTTCCGGGAGAACGTGGCCAACGGGTCGCCACTGGGGGTACGGGCGCGCCAGTACATGGACTCCGGCCACCTGGTGCCGGACGAGATCACGATCAACATGGTGCGGGACCGGCTGACCGAGCCGGACACCGCGGACGGGTTCCTGCTGGACGGGTTCCCGCGCACCGTCCCGCAGGCGGTCGCGCTGGACAAGCTGGTGGCCGACCTCGGCTCGGACCTGGGGGCAGGGCTGGACGTGGTGCTGGAGCTGGTGGTCGACGACGACGAGGTGATCCGGCGGCTGTCCGGCCGGCGTACCTGCCACGGCTGCGGCAAGATCTGGCACGTGGACTTCGACCCGCCGCTGCGGGACGGGGTCTGCGACCGGTGCGGCGGGGAGCTGTTCCAGCGGGAGGACGACCTGGCCGAGACGGTCGCCGAGCGGCTGCGGGTCTACGCCCGGGACACCGCGCCGCTGGTGGACTACTACGGGGCGCAGGGGAAGCTGGTCGGCATCGACGCCACCGGCCCGGTCGAGGACATCACGGTCCGGGCGATCGACGCGCTGCGCTCGTACGGGGGGTAGGTGTTCCGGCTGCGGCGGCGGGCGCTGGAGATCCAGCTCAAGACGCCCGCTCAGATCGAGCGGATGCGCGCCGCCGGCCTGGTGGTTGCGGCGGCGCTGGACGTCACCCGGGCGGCGGTCGCGCCGGGGATGAGCACCGCCGAGCTGGACACGGTCGCCGAGCGGGCGATCCGGGACGCCGGCGCGGTGCCGTCGTTCAAGGGCTACTTCGACTTCCCGGCGAGCATCTGCACGTCCGTGAACGAGCAGGTGGTGCACACGATCCCAGGCCCGGCGGTGCTGCGGGACGGGGACGTGATCTCGATCGACTGCGGGGCGATCGTGGACGGCTGGCACGGCGACGCGGCGGTCACCGTGCCGGTCGGCCGCCTTGACCCGCGGGTACGGCGGATGGCGGAGGTGGCCGAGGCGGCGATGTGGGCCGGGATCGCGGCGGCCGCCCGCGGGGTGCGGTCGGGCACCGGGCGGCTGTCGGACATCTCGTACGCGGTGCAGTCGGAGGTGCGCCGGCTCGGCCCTCGACCCCGGTACGGGATCGTCACCGGGTACGGCGGGCACGGGATCGGCACCGAGATGCACCAGGACCCGCACCTGCTCAACCACGGGCGGCCGGGGCGGGGTCCGGCGCTGGTGCCCGGGCTGGTGCTGGCGATCGAGCCGATGCTGACGCTCGGCCGCCCGAAGACGGCCGAGCTGGCCGACGGCTGGACGGTGGTGACCGTGGACGGCTCGGTGGCGGTCCACGTGGAGCACACGTTCGCCTTGCTGGAGGACGGGGCGTGGGTGCTGACCGCCCGGGACGGCGGCCGGGACCGGCTGGGCGGGTTGGTCTCCGGCCGGGCCGGGACCGACGGCTGAGCGACCCTGAGAGGTACCGGGGGCCGAGTCCGGGGAAACCGGGGGGTGCGCGGGGCCGGAAACCGGCCGGGTGTGTGGCATATTTCTTAGGTGGTTTCCCGAGACCCCCAGATGCGCGCGGCCGACGCCGACCGGGAGCGGATCGCGAGCTGGCTCAAGAATGCACTGGACGAGGGCCGGCTGACCCTCGACGAGTTGGACGAGCGGCTGCGCGACGTCTACGCAGCGAAGACCTTCGGCGACCTGGACCGGGTAGTGGCCGACCTGCCGGCGACCACGCCGCTGGAGCGGTCCGAGCTGTCGCCGGTCACCCCGCCCGGCCCGGCGGTCCGGGTGCCTCCCTCCCGGCACGAGGAGAACCCGAAGCTGCCGGCCTGGCTGACCTTCTCCTGGCGGGCGTGGCTGGTCGCGGTCAGCATCAACCTGGTGATCTGGTTCCTGGTGAGCGTGTCCACCGGCGACCCCGCGTACTTCTGGCCGATGTGGGTGGCTGGCCCGTGGGCGGTGGCGAACGTCGGGCTGATGATCTTGTTTCCGCCGCGGCACCGGTCCTGATCCGCTGGACATCGTCACAGGCTTTGGTCATACTTGTGACCATGACGACGCTGTTGCCGCTGGGCGAGGTCAAGGCCCACCTGTCAGAGCTCGTGGGCCGGGTCCACGACCACCATGAGCGGGTCACCGTGACCGTGCACGGCCGCCCGTCTGCGGTGCTGGTCGCGGTCGAGGATCTGGACCGGCTCGAGGAGACCGTCGCCATCCTGACTGACCCGGCGACGATGCAGCGACTGATCGACTCAGATGCGGAGCTGGCGCGCGGAGAGGTGGTCTCCGCGGAGGAGCTCGCGGAGGCGATGCGGCGCCGCGGGTCCTCGACCAGGTGAGTCCTGAGCGTCCCGACGAGCCCTACGCGCTGCGAACCACTCCCACCGTGCGGCGGGCGCTCGCGCAGCGACTGCCCGAGGCGGTGGCGGCCGCCGCGTACGAGTTCATCACAGGTCCGCTCGTGCGGGAGCCCTACCGGGTCGGCAAGCGCCTGCTACCCCCGCTGGATGACCGGCTCAGCGCTCGTCGGGGCACCTACCGGATCATCTACCGGGTCGACGACGGCACCCGTACCGTCACGGTGGTGGACGTTGACCATCGCCGCGATGTCTACCGCCCCTGAGCGCCCTTTCAGCCACCCCCGGGCTGGCGGTCGCGCTGGCCACCGCGTACACTGACTCGTTGGCGCACAGCGTCCTGTTCTGGCGTGCCCGACCTTGATCTGTCCGGGGTCGGCGCCCCGGATTCACGGCTGGCTTTCGCAGCTGGGCGCCAAAGGCGGCAGGTTGGTCCGGTTCCGGGCTGGTCGCCGGAAGCTGGACAACTGAGCAGGTAGCGGAGGATATGCCGAAGAAAGACGGGGCCATCGAGATCGAGGGCCGGGTGGTCGAGCCACTCCCGAACGCCATGTTCCGGGTGGAGCTCACCAACGGCCACCGGGTGCTGGCCCACATCAGCGGCAAGATGCGGCAGAACTACATCCGCATCCTGCCCGAGGACCGGGTGGTGGTGGAGCTGTCTCCCTACGACCTGACCCGCGGGCGGATCGTCTACCGCTACAAGTAGCCCCCAGACAGCAGCAGCGAGACAAGGGATCACCGTGAAGGTCAAGCCGAGCGTGAAGAAGATCTGCAGCAACTGCCGGGTGATCCGTCGGCACGGTCGGGTCCGGGTGATCTGCAGCGACCCGCGGCACAAGCAGCGGCAAGGCTGAGGAACAGACACAGGGCCAGCGAACAGAAGAGGAGTCCGGACGGATGGCACGGCTGGTCGGAGTCGACCTCCCCCGCGAAAAGCGGCTGGAGGTCGCGCTCACGTACATCTTCGGGGTGGGCCGGAGCCGGGCGAACGATACGCTCGCCGCGGCCGGGGTCGACCCGAACAAGCGGGCCCGGGACCTGACCGACGACGAGCTGGTCCGGCTCCGCGAGTTCCTGGAGGGCAACTACCGGATCGAGGGTGACCTGCGGCGGGAGATCGCCGCGGACATCCGGCGGAAGGTGGAGATCGGCAACTACCAGGGCATCCGGCACCGGCGCAACCTGCCGGTGCGGGGGCAGCGGACCCGCACCAACGCGCGCACCCGGAAGGGTCCCAAGCGCACCGTGGCCGGCAAGAAGCGCGCCACCAAGAAGTAGCCGGCGAGAAGCAAGCCGGCGAGAAGCAGCTAGCGCGAGATTCGAGAAGCGAGCAGAGGAGCACACCCGCACATGCCGCCGAAGGCACGCACCGGGGCCGCCGCCACCAAGAAGGTCCGGCGCAAGGAACGCAAGAATGTGGCCCACGGGCACGCGCACATCAAGAGCACCTTCAACAACACCATCGTGTCGATCACCGACCCGACCGGTGCGGTCATCGCGTGGGCCTCGTCCGGGCAGGTGGGCTTCAAGGGTTCCCGCAAGTCCACCCCGTTCGCCGCACAGCTGGCCGCCGAGGCGGCGGCCCGCCGGGCGATGGAGCATGGCATGAAGAAGGTCGATGTGTTCGTGAAGGGTCCGGGCTCCGGCCGGGAGACCGCCATCCGCTCGCTGCAGGCCGCGGGGCTGGAGGTCGGTACGATCGCCGACGTCACCCCGCAGCCGCACAACGGATGCCGTCCGCCGAAGCGTCGCCGGGTCTGAGGAGCTGAGGGAAGGTAATGGCGCGTTACACCGGTGCCGACTGCCGCCGCTGCCGTCGGGAGAAGACCAAGCTGTTCCTCAAGGGCAGCAAGTGCGAGGGGCCGAAGTGCCCGTTCGAGTCCCGCCCGTTCCCGCCCGGCCAGCACGGCCGGGGGCGGATCAAGGAGACCGAATACCTCCTGCAGCTGCGGGAGAAGCAGAAGGCCCGTCGGGTCTACGGGGTGCTGGAGAAGCAGTTCCGGCGCTACTACGAGGAAGCCAACCGGCGGCACGGCAAGACCGGTGAGGCGCTGCTGCAGATCCTGGAGTCGCGGCTGGACAACGTGGTCTTCCGGGCCGGGTTCGCCAAGTCCCGGGACATGGCCCGGCAGCTGGTCAGCCACGGCCACATCCAGGTCAACGGCCGGAAGGTGGACATCCCGTCCTACCAGGTCTCGGAGCACGACATCGTGGAGGTCCGGGAGAAGTCGCGGGACCTGACCCCGTTCCTGGTGGCGCAGGCCGAGGCCGGCAGCCGGATCATCCCGGCCTGGCTGGAGGCGATCCCGAGCCAGCTGAAGATCCTGGTGCACTCGAAGCCGGCGCGGCAGGTCATCGACACCCAGGTGCAGGAACAGCTGATCGTCGAGTTCTACAGTAAGTAACCAACAGATGGTGTGACGTCAAATAGCGGGCGTCCCGACCTGAGGAGTATTACCGGTGCTGATCACCCAGCGGCCAACCCTGGCGGAGGAGCTGCTCAACGAGACCCGGTCGCGGTTCATGATCGAGCCGCTGGAGCCGGGATTCGGCTACACGCTCGGCAACTCGCTGCGGCGTACCCTGCTCAGCTCGATCCCGGGCGCGGCGGTCACCTCGATCAAGGTGGACGGCGTGCTGCACGAGTTCACCACCATCCCGGGGGTGAAGGAGGACGTGGTCGAGCTGGTCATGAACGTCAAGGAGCTGTGCGTCAGCTCCGACCACGACGAGCCGGTCTCGATGTACCTGCGCAAGCAGGGGCCGGGCGAGGTGACCGCGGCCGACATCCAGCCCCCGGCCGGCGTCACCGTGCACAACGGTGACCTGCGGCTGGCCACCCTGAACGGCAAGGGGCGGGTGGACATGGAGCTGACCGTCGAGCGCGGCCGGGGCTACGTGAGCGCGTCCCAGAACAAGCAGCCGAACGCGGAGATCGGCCGGATCCCGGTGGACTCGATCTACTCGCCGGTGCTGAAGGTCACCTACCGGGTGGAGGCGACCCGGGTCGAGCAGCGTACCGACTTCGACAAGCTGATCATCGACGTGGAGACCAAGCCGTCGATGACCCCGCGGACCGCGCTCGCCTCCGCCGGCTCGACGCTGGTCGAGCTGTTCGGGCTGGCCCGGGAGCTGGACGAGTCGGCCGAGGGGATCGACATCGGCCCGTCCCCGCAGGACGCCCAGCTCGCCGCCGACCTGGCGCTGCCGATCGAGGAGCTGGACCTGACCGTCCGCTCGTACAACTGCCTCAAGCGGGAGGGGATCGACTCGGTCGGTGAGCTGATCGGCCGCACCGAGGCGGACCTGCTCGACATCCGCAACTTCGGGCAGAAGTCGATCGACGAGGTCAAGATGAAGCTCGCCGGGATGGGGCTGGGTCTGAAGGACTCGGCGCCGGCGTTCGACCCGTCCGAGGCGGTCAGCGCGTACGGCGAGGTGGACGCGTCCGCCGCCGGGGACTACCCGGAGGCGGACGAGGAAGAGGAGCTGGACGAGGACTTCCGCGAGACCGAGCAGCTGTAGGACCCGACAGCTGTAGGACCGACTCAGTCATAGGAGCACCCGATGCCCACGCC
>WHTQ01000216.1 GCA_009377645.1 Micromonosporaceae bacterium
CTTTTTCAGGGCGGACTTGGCGAACACCGAGCCGGAGCCGATCGCGTCGAACCCGGTCTCCTCGTACATTCCGCCGGCCACGTCGAAGCTGAAGATCCGCCCGGCCTGCTCCGGGTCGGCCGCGGCCAGGTCGAACCCGGCGTAGATCGGCACCACGACCAGGCCCTGCATCGCCGCGCCCAGGTTGCCCCGGATCATCGCCGCCAGCCGGTTCGCCTTGCCGGGCAGCGACAGCATCGCGCCCTCGATCTTCTCGTAGTGCTCCAGCTCCACCTGGAACAGCCGGATCAGCTCGATCGCGACCCCGGCGGTGCCGGCCGCGCCAACGAGCGAGTAGGGATCCGCGGCGAAGACCTTCTCGATGTCCCGGGCCGCGATCAGGTTACCCATGGTGGCACGCCGGTCTCCGGCCATCACCACCCCGCCGGCGCAGGCCAGCGCCACGATGGTGGTGCCGTGCGGCGCCAGCTGCCCGGCGGCACCCGGCGGCAGCGGCCGCCGGCCGGGCAGCAGCTCCGGCGCGGCCTGGTCGAGGAACTGCGTGAACGACGACGTCCCCGCGCCGGTGAACTCGGGCGGCAGCCCGTGGGATGTGTCGAACTGCGCCCCGAAACCCGCTGCAGTCACGTGGCTCCTTCTGGTCGTCTTCTCGTGGTCGCTCGTACCGCCACTGGCAAGATTATCCGCCGGGGTTGTCCATCCGGTCGGCGACCACCGCTTCGCCGACCGCGGCGGTCTCGGCCTCGGACAGCTCCCGGGTGCCCTCGGCGGTGGCGGTCAGCACTACCGGGTAGATCTTGCGGGTGCGATCCGGCCCGCCGGTGGCGGTGTCGTCGTCGGCGGCGTCGTAGAGCGCCTCGACCGCTAGCCGCACCGCCTCGTCGACCGGCACGCCCGGGCGGTAGCGCTTTTTCAGGGCGGACTTGGCGAACACCGAGCCGGAGCCGATCGCGTCGAACCCGGTCTCCTCGTACATTCCGCCGGCCACGTCGAAGCTGAAGATCCGCCCGGCCTGCTCCGGGTCGGCCGCGGCCAGGTCGAACCCGGC
>WHTQ01000207.1 GCA_009377645.1 Micromonosporaceae bacterium
AGCAGCGGCGGCGCGGCTTCGAGGCGCTGCTCGCCTCCCAGTTCACCCGCCGCCTTCACGACCGAGGGCAGCCGGCCTTCATCCGCGCCCATGCGGACCGCACCGTCACCGTCACCTCCTTCACCGGCGCTTGGGGACAGCCGGTCTGGCGGGTGGCCCTTGCCGGTCTCCGCGGCGCCGAGCGCACGGTCGAGCGGGACGGCACAGATGAGGTGATCGAGGAGGCCCTGCGCTGGCTGCACCCGGCGGCGCACGGCCGTACCGGCCGCTCACTCCAGTCCGCAACGTCACGGAGGGTGCCATGGCAGTCCCACCCACCACCGCAGCCGCGTCCCCTGGGAGGCGGCTGGACCGCGACCAGATATTGGCCCGGGCCGAGTTGCGCGCGGTCGCCGACTCGCTGCTCGGCCCCGCCGCCCGGCAGGGCAGGCAGCTGCGGTGGCCCTGCCCGCACCCCGAACACCCAGCGCCTGCGAGCGACCGGAGCGGGCAGCCAACGCTGAAGATCACCGGTCCGCAGACCTGGAAGTGTCAGGCCGAGGGCTGCGATGCCTGGGGCAGCGCGATCGACCTGGTCATGCACACCCAGGGACGCAGCTTCCGCGAGGCCCTGCGGATCCTCGACGAGCATGCCGGGGCGTTCCGCACCCGCCAGCCCCGCCCCACCTCGCAGGGGGGCCGGGTGCAGCGGCTGGACCTGGCACGGCTGAAGGCACGGGTGGACCTGGTCGAGCTGGCCGACCGGCTCCTGGGACCAGGCAAGGGCCGGGGGCGGGGTCGAGGCTGGCCCTGCCCGCACCCCCAGCACCCGGCCCAGACGGGGAGAACCCCGCCGCTGAAGATCAAGCGCGGATCCGACGGGCTGCAGCGGTGGAAGTGCTTCGGCTGCGGCGCGCGCGGCGACGCGATCGACCTGGTGGAGCTCACCCTGCAGCGGGACACCGGCGAGGCGATCCGGTACCTGCGCGACCTGGTGGGCGACCGCGCCGTCGCCCCTCCGCCGCGCCGCCCGGTTCCTCCCGCCCCTCGCCGCGCGAAACCCAGCCCTGTTCTGGGCGGCTACGTCGATCAGTGCCAGAAGCTGCTGTGGTCGGACACCGGAGCGGTGGGCCGCGACTACCTGATGAAGCGGCGCGGTCTGTCCGCGCAGATCCTGCGCGCCAACCGGGTGGGCTACGACCCCGGCCC
>WHTQ01000191.1 GCA_009377645.1 Micromonosporaceae bacterium
GCCCGCGCCGGTCGGGCCGCTCACCAGGAACAGGCCGGCCTCGGCCAGGCCGTCGAAGTCGACGGTCTCGGTCCCCGCAAAGGGCCCGAAGGCGGCGATCTCCAGGCGCCGGGGTCTCACGCCGCCTCCCCGCGGGCGGCATCGTCGACCGCCTCGGCGCACTCCCGGCGTTCCTCGGCGGACAGCGGGCGACCCGTCACGTGGGACACGAAGCCGTCGATCAGCATCAGGTCATCAGATGTGCGGACCCGGTCGGCGTAGGTGCCGGTGTCGTTGCCCGGTGCGACCGGCGGTTCGTGGGACAGGGTCACGGCGTGCGGGAAGCGGCGCCGAAGGCGGGCCATGGCCTCGCGCGGCGGGACCTGGTCGGTGAGCGTGGCGGCCACCCAGCAGTTCTCGGCGTGCGCGTGGGCGCGACTGGTCAGCAGATCGTCCAGCGGGCCGCGCAGGGTCGCGAGTCTACGGGCTGCGGGAAGGTCGAGCGGCGAGACTCTGACCGCGCCGCCCGCGGGGAGATCGAGCACCCAGACGCCTTTGGTCTGGTCGCGCTCGGAGAAGGAGTAGGGCAGCGGCGAACCGGCGTAACGTATCCTGCCGTCGCCGATCACCTGGCGGCCGTGCAAGTGGCCCAGCGCCACGTAGTCGAACCCGGCGAAGGCACTGGCGGCGACACGGTCGCTGCCGCCCACCCGCAGCACCCGCTCGCTGTCGCAGGAGGTGCCCCCGGCGACGAAGGCGTGCGCCACCGCGATGGTGCGCCCCGGCGGCCGGCCGCTGCGGTCGCGGCGGGCGCGGTCCAGAGCCACGCGCAGCAGGCCGTCATGGGTGCGCTGCTCCGGCGTCCCCAACTGGTGGCGGGCGACCTCGGGCTCCAGATACGGGATGGGGTAGACGCCCAGGTCGGGTCCTCCATCCTCTGCCGGCACCACGACGGCGCTGCCAGCGGCCCGCACGTCGCCCCACAGGTGCACCCCGCTGCGGGCAAGCAGCCCCTCGGCGAACCCGAGTCGGCGGCCCGAATCGTGGTTGCCCGAGATCGCCACCACCGCCGCGCCGGCTCCCCGGAGCTCCTCGAGCGCCCACGACAGCAGGTGCACGGCGTCCAGCGGGGGCAGTTGCCGGTCGTACAGGTCACCCGCCACGATCACCACGTCGATCGCCTCGGCGCGGACGGCGTCGACGGTGGCCTGGAGAGCTACAGCCTGCTCAGCGTGCAGGGAGGAGCCGTGGAAGGTCCGGCCCAGGTGCCAGTCCGAGGTGTGAAGCACACGCATGTCATTCACCGTAACCGGCGAGCGCGACACGCGCGGGGAACCGGCCCCGGGCTGACGACGTCAGCGCCCGGGGCGGAGCAGGGCGGGGGCGTCCTCGTCCTGCTCCAGGCGCACCAGCTGATCGGGGGCGCGGCGCTCGATGCCGTCGAGCAGGCGATCGAGCGCAGGCCACCAGCGCCCCGCGGGCAGCCGGCGCAGGACGCCGGGCACCTCGTCGGCGCCCGTGACCGGCAGTACCCGGGTGGGCGCCGCCTCCGACAGCGCCCCCAGAAACCAGTGGCGCCGGGTCGGCTCCCAGTCGTCCGGGCCGAGCAGCAGGTAGTAGTCGGGCAGTTCGATCGCCCCCGAGCGCCAGCGTTGCAGCGCAGCGGCGACCGCCACCTCAAACTCGCCCACCGCGCCCGTGCCGTCGA
>WHTQ01000165.1 GCA_009377645.1 Micromonosporaceae bacterium
ACCGCGACGGGTACTCCGCCACGTGATCCTGGAACAGGCGGACCGCCCTCGCCCTCATCTCCGGGTCGTACTTGATCGACATCGTGCCATCCTTCCCAACTTGGGAGGTGCGCACAAAACCCGGGGCGGTTCACTACGACCCCACCCGGCAGACGGCGTTCACCTCCTACGCCGTGCCCACCATCCTCGGCGCGCTCAAACGCCACTTCCGCGACACCACCTGGCAGCTGCGGGTACCGCGACGAGTCCAGGCACTGGCCCTCCGCCTCGCCCCGCACAGCGCCGGCCTGACCCAGCGGCTGGGCCGCTCACCGACGCCGGCCGAGCTCGCGGCGCACCTGCACGCCACCGAACCGGATGTCGCCATCGCGCTGAACGCCTGGCAAGCCCGCTACCCCGACTCGCTGGAGGTGGTAACCAGCAGCGATGGGCAGCCGCGTCGACCGCTGATCGACACGCTCGGCGGGATCGACCCACGTATCGATGCGATCGCCGACCGGCTCACCCTGCGGCCACTACTGGCCGCGTTGCCCGTCCGGCAGCGACGCATCCTGGCGATGCGCTACTTCGGTGAGATGACCCAGGCCGAGATCGCCACCCAAATCGGAGTGTCGCAAATGCACATCTCACGCCTGCTAGCAACCGCGTTGACGCAGCTGCGCACCGGCATGGTCGCCTAACCGCCGTCGCACCCAACCTCCAGCCGGTCACCTGACCAGTCCTAGCCTGTCCCGGCGACATTCGCCGGGACAGGCTAGCAACGGCGCTGCCCTCGCAGCTACGACCTGACCCGCCGGGAGCGGCGGCTACGTCCCCGCACCGCCCCGAACAGCAGGAACAGCCCCACGGCACCGAGGATCGCGGTGACCCAGGTGCTCAGGTTGAAGAACGTGTCCAGCGTGTCCACGGCGAACAGCTGCATGGCGACGAACCCGCCCACCAGCGCGCCGACGATCCCGATGACGGTGGCCAGCAGAAGGCCGGTCCTGTTTCCGGTAACGCGTTCGGCGATCAGGCCGGCCACGGCGCCCAGCACGATCCAGGCGATAACGCCCATGATGCACTCCTCGCTAACGGGCCGAAATCCCCGACCGGGGCGACCTACAAGAGAGCGTTCCCCACGACCTGATCGGCAAACCCGCGCGGTCCGGATCGCCGCTGCGGCACCAGAGCGCGGCGGGGGCGACGGCCGCCGGGACGGCCGGCTGCGTGGGTCGTTCGTGGGATGCCCCGGCCGGCGCGTGCGGGCGTAGCGCCGGTTGGCTGTGTATCGTGTGGGCAAGGTGGTGAGGTCGGGGCTGCCTCACCCCGGGACCGGAGGTGGTGTCATGATCCGTCTACCGGACCACCCTTCCAGCGGTGACCTGCAGCGTGCCCGCGAGGAGCTGTCCACCGCGTGGGCACATCTGGTGACCGCGGCCGGGCAGGTCGAGCACGCCTCCCGCCGCCGCGGCGCGCTCGCCCGTGACCGGGCGGTGGCGGCGCGGCGGGCGGCGCGTGGTGAACTACCGGAGTTCCCGTGGCGCTGGGTCGGACTCGGCCTGGCCGCCGGTTTGGTGCTCGGTGCGGCCGGGACGGCGGCGGCGCTGATCCGCCGCCACGCCCGTGGGGACCAAGCCGAACCCGGGCCGGTGCATGGCACCGCGGCGTCGGTGCGGGAGCGGGCCACCGCGGCGGTGCACAACGCCACCTCGGCCGTGCACGGTGCCGCGTCTGCCGCCAAGGACGCCGCTGCCGCTGCCCGCGACACCGTGGGCAAGGTGCGGGACAAGGTCGGCGGTGATGCCGACCCGGAAGGCGGCCCGCCGCCGGCGCCGGAGCCGAGCCGGCCGTCGTAGGCCCCGCCCACCAGGTGGTCTCGTCTACCCGGCGTGGCAGGTGGGTCAGGCGGCGGGCACGCGGCCGGCTGCGGTGGAGGCGGGTCCGCACTCGCCACCGGTGGCTGGACCACCTGGTACGAGCCGGGGTCCGGTTCCATCAGGTGGACGCGCGGCGGCTGGCGGCGGCGGTCAGCTTCTCCGCCTTCTTCGCGGTCTTCGCGCTGGGGTTGCTCGGGTTCGCCGTGCTCGGCTACGTGGTCGACGAACCGGTCGCCGACCAGGCGGTGCAACGCTTCCTCGACGAGCACCTGCCACGGATGGACACCGACGGGCTCCGCGCCGCCCGCGGCACGGCCGGGCTGATCGCGCTGGTCAGCCTGCCGGTGATCGGCCTGCTGTGGGTCGGCGCGCTGCGCTCCGCGATCCGGGCGGTGTGGCGCGTCGAGGAATACCCCGGCCGGTTCCTCATCCGGTGGCTGATCGACCTGCTCGCCTTGGCCGGGCTCGGGCTGCTGCTGGCGATCTCGCTATCCCTCGCTTTCGGCGCCGAGGCGCTGCTGGAATGGCTGCTCGACACCACCGGAACCAACCAGCGCCCAGCCTCCGGCTGGCTCCTCGCCGCCGCCCGGTTCGGCCTCGGCCTGGCGGTCAACCTGCTGCTGTCGATCGCCGTTTTGACGGCACTGCCCCGGCTGCGGATGACCATCCGGCGGGTGCTCCCCGCCGCTCTACTGGTCACCGGCGGGCTGGAGCTGCTCACCTCGCTGGGCCGGCTGGTGGTCGAACGAGCCCAGGCCAACCCTGCCTTCCAACTGGTGGCCGGCGCCGCCGGGCTGCTGGTGTTCCTGGTCATCCTCAACCAGCTCATCCTGTACAGCGCCGCACTCACCGCCACCGCCACCACTGGACCGGTCAAAGACCTCGCCACCGGCCAACACCTCGCTAACTGACGACGCGGTCCACCCACCGTCCCTCGACTGATGCCGGTCCCTCGCCTTCCACTTCCAGACCGAGCTCCACAAAGAACGCGACGGCAGCCGCAAGGTCATCGACAACAACCCCGACATGGTCCATCCGCTGAATCGTCATGCCCTCAAGCATATGTTGAGCACAACCTGACGTGTCCGTCTCGAGGCCGGGCGGCAACTCCGCACTCGATTCGCTCACTCAGAAAGCCAATCCGTCTGAGGGGCCACGGATCTTCCGGACACGGAACCCACTAGGGTTCCCTTCTGGAAGAGAGGTTCGTCATGTCGAACAAGCGCCGGTCATTCACTCCTGAATACAAGGAGCAAGTCGCTCGGATGGTGGTCGAGGAGTCACGT
>WHTQ01000163.1 GCA_009377645.1 Micromonosporaceae bacterium
AGCGTCCGCGCCTCGCCGGCCAGGTCACGGCCGGCGCCGAACAGCCGCCGGTCCAACGCGCCCGTGGTCCACCGCTGGTCCATCACAACCCCGATCCCTCGTGCTGCTGGTTGGCCTCGTCAGCGCCGGGCCCCACCCGGCGGACACCCACCCACAACCGGGGGCGGGTGTTTCGGCCTGTCACATCGCCATCCCGGCCGCGGCCTGCTGGTGGGCGCGGTCGTGGTCGGCCTCACGGGTCTGCCGGGTCTGCCGGGCCTGCTCGGCGGCGGCCCGGACCGCGTAGGTGGCCGACCACCGGTCGCCCTCGGCCTCGTCCAGCTCCCGTTCGGCGGCCCGCAGGGCGGCGTCGGCGTCGTCGGCCAGCACGCTGACCTCCTCCTCACGCTGCTCGGCCCAGCTCCACCGCGCCTCGGCGTCGGCCAGCCGCCGCTCGGCCACGGCCCGCACCTGTCCGCCCACCCAGTCCATGTCGGCGAGCTGGTCCAGGTGCAGCTCGGCGGCGGCCAGCTCCGCCTCGGCCGCGGAGCGGTCCTGCTCGGCGTCGTCGCGCGTCCCTTGCAGGTCGGCCGCCAGCCCGTCGGCCGCGGCGGCCCGCTGCTGGGCCGCGCGGACACGCGCCTCGGCGCCGCCCAGCCGCGCCTCGGCCTCAGCCACCGTCACCGGCCGCGAACTCGTGGCCGTCTCGGTCGTCTCGACTGATGCGGTCATGACAGGCTCCCTCCGCTGCCGTTGTTGCCGTGGTCGTGCTGGTCGTGCGGGTCGGGCTGGTCGGGTAGGCGGACGTCGAGGTAGACGTGGACAAGCCCGCTGCCGCTCCGGCCCGGGTAGGGCGGGCTGATCACGTAGGGCGGGCTGACCGCTGTCACCTCGCAGACCGTGGCCAGATGGCTGGCCGCCTCGTGGCATTCCTCGGGGGTGCCGTGCAACCGGATGCGCATGCCCAGTCACATCCCGATCCCGAGCCCGGCAGACGGCGTTCCGCCCCCGTCGAGCCGCGGTGCAGGCTGGGTCTGTGTGCGCATCGCGCGGGCCTCGGCCAGCCGCTCGGCCTCGCGTTGCGCTTCGGCCAGCCGATGGCCGCGGGTGGCCTCGGCGGTCCGCTCGGCCCGCTCGCGCACCTGGTCCACCCAGCGCTGCTGGGAGCTGGCGTACGGTCCGCCGTAGTGGTTGGCGAGGCGGTCGATCCCGCGGTCGATCACGTCGCGGTCGCGGCGTTCCAACCAGCCGGCGTCGACCTCGGCGTCGCCCGGCAGTGGCAACCCCAGGTAGCCAGGCGGCCGGGTGACCGCTCCGATCACCTGCGCGGCGTCGTGGTGCAGATCCAGGTCGCCGGTCACGTCGCCGTGTGCCAACCCGTCATCGCCCACGTACTCGCCGTGCTCGTTGAGGACCGCGCCGTCGTCGGTGGCGGCCACGGTCAACGTCAGGTCGCGGCCGTCGGGCAGCCGCAGCCTGACCTGGTCTCGGCTGCCCCAGGACGACCCTGGCTGCAGCATGTTCAGCGCGCTGCGCAGCTTGTCGACGGCCTGCCAGTTCAGTCGCAACCCGAGCCGGTCGCCCTGGTAGGCCGCCTGCCGGTACTCCCCCTGGTGGTTGCCCATCACGTCCTCCTGTCGTGTGCGGGGCCTCGTCAGCGCCGGGCTCCACCCGGCGGACACCCACCCCGAGCGGGCGGGTGTTTCGGCCTGTCACATCCCGATCCCGCCCGCCGCGGCCGTGCCCCAGGTCGCGGCGCAGGTGCCGGTCGCGGGCCTGCCGCCAGGCGGCCTCCTCCCGGGCCAGCCGGGCGATCTCAGCCCGGCCCTGCTCGGCCGGCAGACCCCGGGCGCGGTCGAGAGCGGCCTGCTGGGTCTCGCGGAACCGGCGGGTGTCCTCATCCGCCCACAACCGCGACACGTCAGCCCACCCGCGCCGGGTCGGCGCGGGCCTCCGCGTCGCCGTTGTCCTGGGCGTGAGCCGAGCTGGCGCTGAGGCGCTGTTGGATGACCCGGTAGGCGGTGCGCGGATGGCAGCCGGTCCGCTCGGCAATCGCGGCGGCCAGGCCGCGGTCGCTGCTGTCACCGCCGCCGTCCAGGTAGGCGGCCAGGGTGTGACGGGCCCGCTCGGTGACCGGCAGATCGTCTGGCGGCTCGACCAGCCGCTCCGGGTCCACCGCCGGCTCCATGTGCGGGGGTGTGCCAGCTGGCACAGCGCCCGTGCCAGCCGTCACATCACGACCGTGGGTGCGGGCGGAGCGCAGGAACTGGTCGGCGACCAGCTCCAAGGCGCCGAACAGGATCACCGGCGGGGAGCCGGCGATGACTCGGGCGAGCAGCCCTCCCGGGCCGCTGGCGGCGTGCTCGACGTTGACCCACACCGACAGGCCCAGCAGCAGCGCGACGAACAGCCGGGACCGCCAGCTGTGGCGGCCCTCCAGCGCTTGCGCCCACAGAGTGGCGCAGCCGGCGATGATCCCCCCGTCGATGGCGATCGGGACCAGCCAGCGCATCCTGGCGTTGACCGCGCCGACGCGGACGGCGACCTCGGTGATCGCGTCGAACGACAACGCGAACACCGTCACCGCGACCACCAGCACCGAGCCGATCGCCAACCGCCGCGGCCACGAAGGGGCGTGCGCGCTCATGCGGCATCACCGCCCAGCCCGCGGCCGGCGCCGCGGCCGGTGGTGCGGCGGGTCTTGGGCACCCACGCCGGCGGCTCGCAACGCCGGTCGGCGCCCTCCGCCCGAGGCGGTGGCACCCACGCGCCGCACGCGCAGCGCAGCACATGGCCGGAAGGCTGGAAGTCGTGGACGTGAGCGCTCACGCGACCTCATCGCCTTCCCGGGCGAGGCGGCGCTGGCGGCGGGCCCGGGCGGAGGCCAGCGCCAGCCGGGTCATGTGCTCTCGACGGGCGTGCTCGGCACGGCGGCGACGCTCCTCAACGGGCAACGCCCCGTCCGGGTCGACCTGTCGCTCGAAGCGGTCCGCGGCAGCCTGCCTGGCCTTTGCCGTCACTTGCCGGCTGTCGTGCCGGGCGTGCATGGCGTGAGCCGCCAGGCGCGCCCGCAGCGTGCGCTCGGCAGGACTCAGCCCTGCACGCACACGACGATTGCTACGCTCGTCACGCATCTTGGAGACTCCCATCTCTTGATGCCGCCCCGTCGCAGTCGCCGCTGCGGCGGGGCCCTTAGCTTGTGCCTGCCCCTTCACTCCCACTACCGGCGGTGCAAGCGCGCCTCCTTGACAAGAAACTTGAGATCGGCCCTCAAGGGCAGCCCGGCCGTGTACCGGCTGCCCACATCGATGTCGGTCGTCGGGATGGTCACCTCGACCCAGCGGTTGCTGTCGGCCACCTGACTCCTAGGCTAGAGACGTAGACAGGCTCGCCTATAGACATAGCCTAGCCTAGAATGCGCCATGCAAGGCTCACTAGGCAAGACTTTCTTGCTCATCCGCCTAACAGGCCCGATACTCTGGTGCTGCCCGACTGACCGGACTAAGGAGGTGCCGGGTGAAGCTCACGCACATGGCTGGTGGGTGCGGAGACGGACCATGCCCGAACGGATTCAGAACAGACATGGGGTCCTGGGTGGTGCAGGGCAAACGTGTCACGGACTACGAGGC